>JBAZCF010000020.1 GCA_041671045.1 Parachlamydiales bacterium | reverse complement strand
CCAGGTTCCCGGGATCGATTCGTCGGGGGCCACGAATCCCACGAAGCGAACCTTCAAGGGACGACCCTGGACTCGATCCGTGACCTTGTACGAGTCCCAGAGCACCAGGTTCCCGGTGGCGTCGACCACGATGGCTCCCAAAACCATGATCGATGCCCCGGTCTCTTCTCGCTCTCTCACGAGAGCCCAGCATGCAACGCTCAGGACGTGAGGGGTGAGGTCCGACACCAGGTCGGATGCGTAGAGCGCCGTCCACCCAGCGGAGGATGGTCCCATGCTCACCAGTTCTGTCGTCATTGGGATGGCTTCCTTGCCCAGATGATCTCGCAGTGTCCGCCCGGTGCTGCCCGGTCCGGGTCCGCGTTCACGATGCTGGCGTCCAGAGGTTTCGTTTCCTCGCTCGCTTTCCGAGCCATTTCTGCCGACACCAGCATCTCGTGCTCTCGGAGCACCGTCTCGGCCACGGACAGAGCTGACCGTTGCCGGGCAGACCGTTCGTAGGGACCGCAAGTGGCCTGCGATGCCGCGTCGAGCGCCAGTACCTCTGTCGCGAGCACCTTGGCGAACCTCTGCTGGCGCTCGAGAGAGTCACGGTAGATGGCCGCCATCGACGCTTGGAACCAAGCCCATCCGTAGATGACGGCCATGGTGGCCCCCATCACCAGGCCGCCCCATCCCCAGGTCCAGTACGAGGTCACGCACCAGAGCACCGGGAAGATCACGAACGGGAGTGAATCCCGCAGCCCGAGCTTCCTTCGTACGACAATCGTGGTGTTCACAGAAGGCTCCTCGTCTCGAAAATTCCAGCGAGGTCGACCTCGCGCTGCATGATCAGCCGCGCGTAGCGGCTGTGATAGTCGTTGTTGAGCTTGAAGCTGTCGTCGGTCGTTTGGATAAACCGGTTCCACCGGACCACTTCGTAGATCATCTTGATCCCGATGCGCTTGCGTCCCCGGCGGCTCGCCTCCCGAGCGAGTGCCACCAGCTCGGTGTAGACCTGGGGATTCGCGAGGTGAAACTCTGCGAATCTCCGGTTCAGGTCCCTGTCTACTTTTCCTTTTCCCTTGGCCATGCGTCTCCTGTCGGTCGGTTCACTCGCTCGGCGGAGCGGACGACGTTCTGGGCAGCGAGGGGGTGCCGCCGCGGAGCGTCGCCTGCTTCGACGAGCGAATAGAGTTCAAGGGGGAGCAGCATCCCGCCCCGATGCAGAGTGAGAGGTGCAGGTCCGGGTCTCGGAGCGCCGGCCCGCACCACCAGCGTCCGTCCCTCCACTCGAGACCAGCGCACGGGGAAGCTCCCCCGTAGAGCATGGCGCCGAGGGGGCACGGTACCTTCTGGCAGCAGTAACCGCAGCCGATGCAGGATCGGTCCGCCACTAGAGGTCTCCTGGGTGGCGGGCCACGGACCAATCCTCCATGGAGTGTCGTCGGCAGTAGACGATCGTCGTGGCTCCCTTGGCCTCGACCTGCAGCGCCGGGAATTCCGCTGCCGTGTGGATCGGGAGCACCCCTTGGCCGAGGGCTCGGAGCGCCGCCGCCTCGGGGCTGTCTGCCTGGTAGGGACCCTCCCCTTGGGCATCCACCACGGTGTAGATCTCGGTTCCCATCGTCGTCTCCCTCTCGCGCACCTATGATACCAACGGTGCGTGCAAAGTCATCCTTCTGGGGTCACTTTTTCAGAACGCTGGCTCGCAGTCCTCGTCGGTCCAGTCACACGCCAGAGCCGCGTCGTTGCGGGTCAGGGAAAGTTGCCCTCGGTAGGTCGGGCACATGACCGGGGTGGGCCGGGAAGCGTCGTCGCAGGAGGCTTCGTCCAGGTCGGAGTAGATGCCTCCCGCGTGCCCCAGTTCGTGCAGGAGCACGGTGTAGAACGCGGTCGGTTCAGGGATGGTTTCCAGCGTGTCGGTGAACACGTAAATCGACCACAGGTAGCGGGCAGGGCGGTGTGCGCATCCCCCGAACGTCTGGCACTTCTCGCAGCCGCATGGGGAGGATCGGTCCAGGTCGGAATGGCGCACCTTGTAGACCACCGGGAACTCGTCCGTTCCCCCGGTCTCCCACGAGTACGCGGGGCTTCCAGTCGTGGCGTAGTACCAGGACGAGAGAGCAAGCTCGAGCTGCCCCTTCTCGGCGTCGGACCAGTCCGGTCCGACACGGATGGCAGGAGCGGGTTCGGTGCACGCCAGGACGAAGAGGGCAGCAGGCAGGGCGGAGATGAGCTTCGGGGACACGGTCCATTTTGAACCCCATCTCCCCGTTCAGGAAGCTCCGGGGGTCTTCATCTCACGGAGCGAATTGCCGCACCGTCACACATCGGCGAGGTCACCGAACCCTGAAACTCCAGGGAGCCGTCAGTGGACAGCGACCAGTCGCACGATTCCGCCTTGTCCCATTCCTCTCGCGAGAAGAGTGCTGTTCCGTCGGCCGTTTCGTGCGCCATCACGCGGTAGACGTGCCCCGGAGTCCGGATCTCGTGGGTAGCTGCCCACGGGTTGGGGTCGGTGATGGTGAGGTCCGCCCGCATGACCCCGCAGTGGTCGCAGTGCGTAGGCCACTCACCGTCGAGCATGAC
>JBAZCF010000019.1 GCA_041671045.1 Parachlamydiales bacterium | reverse complement strand
CCACAGTTCATTGTTTTTTTCCTTCAAAACGCACCTCACTGTCTAGCCGAACAAAAAAACAATGTGCTGTGACCGCTCTGCCCTATTCTAAAAAGCTATAAAAGCCACTGCAAGACAATTAAAAACAAACACCAACTTGCTGTGGCTTTTTTTTGCTTTTTGGGCGATTAGTCTTATCAAGTGATACTTATTTTGCTTTCAAAATAAGTTTTCAACTAGATATTTCCCATTTGTTACTCCATTCAATTTTTTCAGTTTCAATATTAATAGCGTCCATGCTTGAAATATTTAGAAATTCATGTTTTCCATTTGATTGCTCACGTGCAACAAACTTATCCATTCTCGCATTTTTTAAAACGAGAACTCCTTCATCAATTGAGTTTTTCTTAATTACCACATTAAAAGCATCACCAAGTCTAGGAACACTTGGATACATAATACCATCGCACTGTCCATAAGCGAAAATAATATTAGAATATGCACAAGTTATCTGATAGGTTTTAATATCATTTTGTTCTACTTGATTTGCATATTTTTCAGCAATAAATTCGAAAAATTTTATTATTCCTATTCTAAATTCTTCGGGTGCTTTACTAATGAAGTCATCAAAATACTCTCCGTGAGTTTTGTTATAGATATTGTTTCGCACCATTGTAGGATTGAAAACTAAAGCAAATATTAAGTTCCTTTGAATTTCCCAACTACCAACAGTAAGTGATACTTCTTTATTGAATGGAGTTGTTTCAGCTAAATGCATAGCAAATTCCATATATGAAGTTGGTCTATTCTCAGAGCCATAAAAAAGTGATTGTTTGGGTTTGTTTGCTCTTGCAAAACTCAAAACAAAATCCTCTTTCGGTAATGAAATATCAGAAACAGTTTCAAATGGTGTTATATCATTATTGATTCTAGATCTAAATATTAAATTGCCTCTAGGTTCTGTAAATAGAATTATAGGTAAATGAGGTATCTTTAGAATCGAATGAACAACTTGTTCATATGACCAACTATTAGAATAGTCAATAGATTCAATCTCATTTATTGCTCTTTCAATTTGTGAAAGATATTCAGTTTGTGTCATATTAAGTTCTATTTAAAGATTAAGTAAGTTTACATTACACATAAAAATTAAATTGTAACCCATTCATCGTCTAAAAAATCATCATCTAAATCATCTTCAAATTTTCTACTTTCATTATATTCGTAAATACGCTCTAATTCTCCTTTTATAAAATGTTTATTTAATGGGGGATTTTTAAGTTTATTCTGACCAAACCTATCTGGAAAAATAATATATAATGGAGGTTCTTCCTCTTGAATAATTCTTGAAATTGTCAATCTAAAACTTTTGAAATAAGTGTATTGATCGTAATTCATATAGGTATTGCGATTATGTAATAAAAAATCAATAAAGTCTGTAAAGTCTGATTTTTCATCCCATATTTGATTTTCGATATAATTATTATATTTCTTTTGAAACTCAATATCATTATCTATAGTTATAAACATTTTTATGATTTCATTTTTAAAATATCTCTCATTAATTAAATAGCTTGTATTAAATTGTCTGGCATGATATTGCAAAACTCTCGCACAGCAAGCACTTGAACAATTTTCAATAAGTGAGTCAGAAAGAAACTGTAAACCATTTGTATCCATACTAAAGCCTTCACATTGAATTGTATTTTTATCTAATTCATATTGTTCCATAGTTCGGCCAATACGATAATTTATTCTAGCTATATTTTTTGGGCTACAATAATTTAATATAAATTTAAAATAATGTAACGCTAAATAAGGATAGTCTAATTGTAACAATATTCTACCAATTAAATAATTTGCATATTCATTAATTTGATTGTCACCACAAACAACTTTTTCATATTTTACTGCACACTTTAGTGCATTCATTAAGATATCTTTGTTTTCCTCATAACTTAATATAAATGCCTTGCAAAAGTAATATGATTCCCTATCACCATCTTCTAAAGAGTATTCATCATACTCAAACATTTCATACAATGCATCATCAATTCCATCTCTCCAATTAGTATTGTTACAGTCACAAGTCACCAAATCTAAGCCATCTAAAAATAAAGAGTAAGCATCATTAAAATTGTATTCGTTTAAACAAATTATACCTTCTGAAAAATAACCTTTTCCAGTGAGTTCTCTTTCATATTTCCCAAAATGAATAAAATTATTTCTCATGTTGTTTAAATTGTGTTCGTGATTACTGCTTCTATGCTAGTTATTTATTGTTTTTTTTCGGCTTGCTGCCAACTCCTAAATATGAATAACTCCATTTCCAGTATGTGTAACTTATTGTTCATACATCCGATTTAGCTGACTTGATTTTAATTTCTTGATGCTTGTAAACAAGGTAGTTAAATTAGATGAGGAAATATGTGTATTACACATACATTTTTTTGAGATTTTTCGGTGTTTAAGGTGTTATTCTTAGTTTTAAAAATAATTTTTCAAATGTATAAAAAATAATTAACATTTTGAAAAAGAGATTAACATCTTCTTAAATATTTGATTTTTTGATGATATTGATACGTTTTTGAAGTCTATTTTGAAATAATTAATTTTCACAATTGGAAAATCACCAGCTGATGCAAAAAAACAACGTATTGTATGCAAATTTTTGTTTTGTGGATTTGATCCCTTTAATTCAATTAAATTCAATTGATTATGCAATAATGTCGCTATACATATAGATGATACCAATAAACATAAATTAAATATATAACCGTTCGATATATATTGTTTTTATGAATATTTTGAAATTTAAATATGATGGAAGGAAGAACTCAATTGAGTATTATATATGAGAAAAACATTATTAGTATTCATTTCCCGAATTTCCATTTTTCCCAACTTACTTTCCAAAAGTGCCAAAATCAGTATCAAATAAAGGTTCGTTTATTTGATGTTTTAAAACAGGGGGGTATCATACTTTGAAAAAGTAATAACACAAGATATATTCATACCACATGGATATATATATTATTTAATAACGGACAGATCAAATGTTCAATAAGGTTACCTTTTTTAATTGTGTTTCCGGATTTTGAATTATTAAATTTCATTAGTCCATTATTATGTAAATATTATCTTAATCTTCTATAATAATTAATAGAATAGTCATTTTCAGTTTTAAAGTATTTATTATAAAACATATCAGCTGAACTTATTTTGAAATAACTCTTTGTGTTAAAACTTTTCTGACCACAAGTTTCTTCATTTGTCGTTCCAATCATTTCTGATGATGGATAATTAGTGATTTCAGAGATATAAAATTCATTTTGAAATCGAATCAAATCTTTTGAATCACCAATTGAATATGTAATTCTGTTGCTAAAAACAAATGGACTCTCAATTCTATTATATGTTTTCGATTTAACCTGTTTGGATGTTGGATATTTTAATAAGTCACAATCTAAATAGAAAGATTCAGTAACGTTATATTCATTAATAAATTTTGATGATTTTGAAGGTATACAAATAATTTTCTTCTCAAAAGTTGAAACTGAATTTGAAGTTGAGCCTTTGGTTGTTGAATTTGAATAAGTCCTATTCTTAAAATAGTCATAAGAAACGCCATTAAGAACAAAAAAACTTTTTTCTAAATCTAAAAAAATATCACTATCTGTTTTATTAAAAAAATGAAATCCCATGTTACCTCCTTCTCCCCAAAGGTTGTAAATTATCATACATCCATTATCTTCATAAACTAAACTATTGTCTCTTATTATCAACTTTTCAGAAGGTTTTGCTTTATAAACTTGATAATAGACTTGTAATATAGGTGTTGTTGCACATGAAGTGAAAAGCATTGCGATCAATGCGGTAAAAATAAATTTAATTGTAGTCTTCATAATTATATAAATTTGTGATTAAGTATTAGTGTACAAAGCAAATTAAGATAGTTTCAAATCAAACTTCATTTCAT
>JBAZCF010000018.1 GCA_041671045.1 Parachlamydiales bacterium | reverse complement strand
GTCATGCATGTCAAAGTCCCTAGAACTTGTTTTATGGTTTATCAATGCCGGCATTATAAGTGTGAATTGAGTTGTTAATTTTTAATATTAAGTGAGTTAATTTATGGCTTTTGAATCAATTCAACCTGCAATTCAATATTGCAAAGAGAATCCTTTTTTTGTTGTGGGTTGTGCTGCTTCAGCAGTGGCTAATCCTCTCCTATTTGCTGCAACAACAATTTTAGGGGGAGGGATCGCAATATGTTATTCAAAAAGTAGTCAGTCATTGAATCAATCAAAACCTTCAAACCGTTACTATCACTTTACAGAATTCAATCCATTCTATGGCAAGATTTCAGGCCTTAGTGCCTCTGTATTAGCTATTGCTTGTCATTTTAACAAAGGAATTCCTGTTTCAGGAATTGCTTTTAAAGTGTTTTCAATCTTTAATGGCATTATGTTTGGCTGTGTATTGACTAACTTTTTAAGAAAAAAATATGTGAAAGTAGAGCCGGAACCTACAAATCTTCGTTTATCCTCTAACCAGTTCTTCTTGAAAAGTACTTATAAAGCAGCGTAACTCAATACTAAAGAACGTTTCGCTTCGCAAAATAGAATTATGGCTATGTTCATTTAAGACAGAAGTTAATTATCTATAGCCTAAATAACCTTGTGAAATCTGTTGTCCGTTTAAGGGATTCCAGTAGCTTGTGAGTGTGGACCCATCGGGATTTTGGACTTCGATGCTGAAGACGGGAAGGTAGATCTCCTGCGCAGCGCGAACGGAGAAATCGTTGCCGAATGCCGCTTTGGCACTCACTTCGATTTGACTACGGGTAAACTTTTTAGGCAGCCAATCCGCTTGGCTGTAGGGCTTGGTGACGACACGCTGCACGATGGTGCTTTGGGGTGTGACGACTAGTTTGGGGTTTTGGAAGTGCAGTTGTAGGATATTGCCTTTCTGAGTGATCAAATGCTTCGTACGAGCACTGGCTATCCAATTTTCAACAGCTTCCTCTTCTAGGCGTAATTCACGCTGAAGTTGGTCTATCGCTAATACTCCGCCGCTGCGTGATAGTGATTGCAAGATCCTGTAATCATTTCCGGTGGCGTTATTGGAGATGGCGTCAAAATACCCATGGGTACGTTGGCCTGTTTCGGTATTGAGGAGGATTTCACCATCGAAGAGGCTCCAAAGAACCATTCCTTCACGTGTTTTTTTATCCTGTCCGGTATATTTTACTTCCAAAAGCAGGTAGGGGAGATATTTAGTGGAAATGCCTTTGTAAGAGCGGGTATTTCCTCCCAAAAGTACGTTTCTTTGTGCCTCTAGAATTTCTTCCTGAGTAAAACGTGCTTCCAGAGTGATGAAATCGCCATTTTCAACATAGGCGTTTAGAGTGGAGGAAATGGGATCGAAGTAGATCCATAATGCCCAAAGCATAACGGAGAACAGCAACGCGGCAGCGGACCACTTAGCGAAACCCATATTTCCTCCCACAGGAATTTACTCTTTTACCGACAATAGGAACTCTATATTGCTATTGGTTTTTCTTAAACGGTTAAGAACTAGATTCATTGCATCCACAGAGGAAAGATCAGCCACTGCTTGACGCAAGAGGAAGATTTTTTCCAGTTCATCAGGATGGTAAAGGAGTTCTTCTTTACGTGTACCGCTCTTGAGAATATCCACTGCTGGGAATGTACGTCTGTCGGCTAGTTTGCGGTCTAGTACAAGTTCCATGTTACCGGTACCTTTGAATTCTTCAAAGATAACCTCGTCCATACGTGAGCCCGTTTCAATCAACGCAGTAGCGATGATAGTGAGCGAGCCGCCTTCTTCGATGTTACGTGCAGCACCGAAGAAACGTTTGGGTTTATGCAAGGCGTTAGCATCTACACCACCTGTAAGGATCTTGCCGGAGTGCGGCTGGACTGTATTGTATGCGCGGGCTAGACGTGTCAGGTTGTCGAGGAGGATGACGACATCGCGGCCATGTTCTACTTGGCGGCGTGCTTTTTCAATTGTCATCTCAGCGATTTGGACGTGGCGCTCGGGGGGTTCGTCAAATGTGGAAGCGATGACTTCGCCTTTGACGATACGTTGCATATCGGTGACTTCTTCAGGGCGCTCGTCGATGAGCAATACCATCAGGATCACTTCTTTGTTGTTAGTAGCGATAGCATTAGCAATGTTTTGCATAATGATCGTCTTACCGGAGCGGGGAGGAGCGACGATCAGTCCGCGCTGGCCTTTACCGATAGGGGCGGCTAGGTCAAGTACACGTGTGGATAGTTTGTCACGTGTCGTTTCCATGACCAAGCGTTCGCTAGGGTATAGAGGTGTAAGGTTTTCAAAGAGGACACGTTCGCGGGCTTTCTCCGGAGTGACGCCGTTGATGGTCTCCACTTTAAGCATTGCGAAGTATTTTTCTTTCTCTTTAGGTGGGCGGATAGTGCCGTAGATGGTGTCGCCTTTACGCAGGTCGAAACGGCGGATTTGTGCTGGAGAGACATAAATATCTTCGGGAGAAGGCAGGTAGTTGTAGTTAGGGGAGCGTAGAAAGCCGAAGCCGTCGGGGAGGACTTCAAGGACGCCTTCGCCGAAAAGCACTTCGTTAGGGTTTTCGGAGATCAGCTTAACGATTTCAAACACAGCTTGCGATTTCGTCAGGGAAGCTAGGTGCTTAAGGCCGTAGTTTTTTCCGAATTGGCTTAATTGGTCGCTGTTCATCCTTTGGATGTCGGCGATTTTTATGATTTCTTGCTCTATGGGAGTGGCATTTTTGTCGTTACTATGAGAGCGGTGATGGGTTTGGCTTCTTTCGCGCGCAGAGGACTCCTCGTGCTCCTGAGTGATTGACTCGGCTTCGGTATTTTCAGAATCCATTATTTGAAAGGCTCCTAATTAAAGGTTTTAGGTTTGGGTTAAAGAGTGGAAGAGCGTTGTGATATTTTCTTTGAGCTCTTCAAAACTCCCGTTATTATAGAGGATGATATCTGCAAGTTCGGCTTTACGCTCTTGCGTCCATTGTTTTTGTTGGCGCTTCTCAAAGTCATTGACAAAGTCTTTTTGCCGATGGAGGTAGCGCCGCTGACGTTCTTCTGTGTCAGCTAGTACACAGATAGTCAAATCATAAAATTTTTCTGCACCGCTTTCGAAGAGGAGGGGAATCTCGGCGACGAAAAGGGGTGCGTCGTTGGATGCGCAAACCTGTGAAAAACGTTCTTCAATCTTTCTTTGTACGGCGGGATGAAGAATTTCTTCTAGTGAACTTAATAGTTCGGGTTTGTCAAAAACTATCTTTGCGATTATTGCACGGTTAAGTTGATTGCCTTCAAGCGCTTCTTGGCCAATGAGTCTAATAACGGCCTGGATAATTTGGGAATCGCTGGACAGCAACTGATGCACGATAGCGTCAGCGTGGACGACTTCGGCACCTAGACTGTGGAAAATATCGCAAACAGTAGTCTTGCCACTGGCAAGTCCGCCTGTAACAGCAACTTTCTTCAAAATTAACACTCTTTCCAATTTTTGCCAATGGCGATGTTTACTTCTAAAGGAACGCGCAGGTCAATTACATTTTCCATTGTGTTCTTAACGAGTTCTCTCAAGCGGGGAATTTCTTCGTCGGGAACTTCAAAGATCAGCTCATCGTGAATCTGCAAAATCATGTAAGCTTTCAATTTTTCTGCTTCGAGGACAGCGTCGATTTTTAGCATGGCCAACTTGATCAGATCAGCAGCAGTCCCTTGGATAGGAGTATTGATAGCTAAACGTTCCGCAGCGGCGCGGATTTGCGGGTTGCGGCTGGAGATTTCAGGGATGATCCTTTCGCGGCCGATGATGGTCACTGCTTTTCCTGTGGCGCGGGCTTGTTCTTTATATTTTTCGAGAAAGCCCTTAATACGTGGGAAACGTTCGAAATAGGTTTTAATGAAAGTTTCGGCTTCTTTGACAGGAATGTTAATCGTTTGAGAAAGGCCGAAGGCTTGCTGTCCGTAGAGGATGCCGAAGTTGACGGCTTTAGCTTGATAACGTTGCTGATCGGTGACCTCTTGCAGCGGAGTCTGGAAAATGGCGGCGGCGGTGCTGCGGTGGATATCTTCGCCCCTTTCGAAGGCTCCGACGAGATGCTCGTCTTCGCAGAGGTGTGCTAGGAGGCGCAGTTCGATTTGAGAATAGTCGGCAGCGAGAAAGCTCCAGCCCTCTTTTTGCGGTTTGAAGGCTTCGCGGATACGTTGGCCTAGCTCGGTTCGGACGGGAATATTTTGGAGGTTGGGGTCTTGGCTAGCTAACCTGCCCGTCGCTGCCACTGTTTGGTTGAAATTGCAGTGGATGCGGCTATCTTTGGTGTTGATCTGAGTGGGGAGGGTATCAACGTAGGTAGAGCGTAGTTTTTCTAATGTGCGGTATTCTAGCATTAGATCGATGATAGGGTGCTGATGACGTACTTTTTCCAACTCATCTGCACTTGTGGACATACCACTGGTCGTTTTTTTAGCGGTCCTTACACCTAATTTTTCTAGTATTTGACTAAGCTGGAGAGGAGAATTGAGGTTAAAAGGTTCTCCGGCAAGTGACTGTATCTTATCTTTGAGTTCATTGAGGTGGGCATTCAACTCCACTCCGAATACGGCGAGTTTTTCCGCATCGATATAGATACCGTGACGTTCCATTTGCTGAAGGACTCTCATGAGGGGGAGTTCGAGTTCGAAGAGGACAGCATCTAGTTTCCGTTCGTGCAATTCCTTTTGGAGGACGTCTTTTAAGCGGACCGTGTAGTCGATATCTTCGCAGCAATAGGTACTGATCTTATCGAGCGGGACTTGGTCCATCGTTATTTCGTTTTTGCCTTTGCCAATGAGATCTGCGATCGGGATCTTTTGTTTTTCAAAGTAATGGAAGCTAAGGACATCTAAAGAATGCTGACGCTGGTGGGCGTTGAGAAGATAGGAGGTCAACAAAGTATCAAAGGAGAGGGTTTGAACGTGAATGCCTTCATTCTCAAGAACGTGGCTATCGTATTTGGCATTGTGGCCGTAAAAACCGGGCGTAGGTAGGGCGAAAATTTGTTTTAAACCCTCCAAGACTCTTTGTTTGCCTAATTTCCCGTTTGTCGGAACGTACCAGGCATGGCCAGGTTCCCAGCCGAAGCCTATCCCTACGAGTTGAGCCTTCAATGGATCCACATTGGTTGTTTCCGTATCGAAGCAGACTTCTTTTTGCTGTGCAATGGCATTGATCAGCTCTTGAAAGTGCTGTTCATCATCCACGAGATGGTAGTGGACGACTTCTTCGTGAGTGGCTTTTTTGTCAGCAGCCAAGTTACGCAGCATGGAATGGAAGTCTTTCTGGCTGTAAAACAGCTTTAAGCCTTCAGTATGGGCAGGCATGATGTGGAAAAGGTCGGAAGGGATCTCAAAAGGAATCTGCGTATCCACTGTCACAAGCTTTTTACTTAAACGGATAGTGTCGACATATGCACGGATGGTTTCCAATTTCTTCCCGCTGCAAGATTTCTCAGGGTTGTCCAAGATCGATTCCAGCGTCCCGCATTCTTTAAGCATGGACGCTGCAGTCTTAGGGCCGAAACCGGGCAGTCCTGGGACGTTGTCGGAAGTATCACCGATCATGGCTAAATAGTCGGGGATCATATGTGGAGGTACGCCATGGATCTCTTCGACTTCTGCTGGGCCAATGATCTTGTTCTCTTTGCGCGTGTGGACTAGACGTACCTTGTCATTGACGATTTGGCACATGTCTTTATCGGCAGTGAAAACGAAAACCTCATGACCTTGGGAGGAGGCCCATAATGCAATACTTGCCATTGTATCATCGGCTTCAACGCCACTTTTCTCTACGAAGGGCAGTCCTTTAAGGGAGCAATACTCTTTAGCCCAAGCCACTTGATAAGGGAGGTCTTTAGGTGTTTCTTTTCTTGTGGCCTTGTAATCAGCATACAATTCTTTACGCGATTGTGTATTGTTGGGGCCGTCGAAAACCACCACTATATGCGGAGTATCAAAAGAACTCAGGATTTTTGTCACAGAGTTTACAAAACCGAACAAGGCATTTGTCGATTCGCCCTTGCTGTTGGTCATGTTTTGGATAGCGTGGTAAGATGCGTACAGATAGCCTGACGCATCGATAATGAGAAGTTGGGACATATTAATCAATATTCTGGTCTATAGAGGTAAAGAGGTTTGCCATAAAGTTCTGATGGGACGCCATTCCCTAAATCAAGATGATGGTAGATGTGGTTTGATAAAGGAGTGGATGCGTGCTGCTCTGTGAGGAATTCGACCAGCCAGTTTTTCTTTTCTAAGTAAACTACCTGATAATCATCGTCAAAAATATTCAATTCTTTGATGAGGGCTTGCAACACCGTGTTGCGGCTAGCGTTAGCTTCGTCAATCAATCCATATTCGAGGGCATTTCTTGCTAGATAGACATTGGCGCCATATTCGGAGACGAGTTTTTCACGGTCGACTTTGGGTCTATTGGCGCTGACTATACTGACGAAATCGTAATATAAGCCGTCGGCGATAGATTGAAGGTTAGTTTTCTCATCTTCTTTCCAGGGGCGGAAGGGGTTGAGCATGTCTTTGTCTTTTCCGGCGGAGATCGTTGCAGCGCTGACGCCGATTTTTTCCATCACTTGGGTGACATTAAAGAAAGGGGAAGAAAAAAGGACGCCGATGCTTCCGACAATGGCTGTATCGCGGGAATAGATCTTATCCGCAGCGCAAGCAATGTAGTAGCCGCCGGATGCGCAGATACCATCTATATATGCATAAACAGGGACTTGATACGTTTTTTTGTATTGCATGATCGCATTATAAATAGCGTCGGAGTCGGTCGCAGAACCTCCCGGACTATTAATGTTCAATAGAATAGCTTTCACACGGTCATTTTGCAAATCGCCTTCTCTTGACTCTACTAATAGCTCTTCAATACGGTTGGCATTAAGTTTGTCGGTGCCAATGACGCCTTGGATATTTAATTGCAGGATCACCGGATCAGATTTCGACATTTCTTGGCGCACACCTTTGGCATTGGGGGCAATGATCTGTTTGAAATCAGTGTCGATCTTGAGTTTGGTTTTATTTTCCTGGGAGAGTGTAGAGAAGAGAAGAGCAATAAGAAATAGAGCCAATCCCACCCCAAAGACGCCTCCTAGGGCAACCAGACAGGAGCGGAATGTAGATTTGATGAGTGATTCACGCATAATAGGTATGAGGGTAAGAAAATAAGATCCTATAGAATAGTATATCCTACATATAAATGCAAAACTGAAAGGAAAACCCGTTAGAATAACTGCAGTCTTTAAATGAACATCAATTAGTGTGGTAACGTTCTTAATTCGATCTTAATAATAATACATTATAATTTTTCATATATTATTTATGAAGGTCTGCTGTAATGATTTCAAATTCGAATTTTATAAATATCGGTAGGTTGTACGAAACACATGCTAGGCTTCACCCGGCCGATTCTTTTTCTCTCAATTACAGTGCCCTAGGACATAGCTTAGAAAGCTTGTTGCTTACCTTCCGTATTACACGTTTTTTATCTCAATTCACGTTGTTTTCCTTTTTGGAAAATTACTATGTTGAGCAAGTAAAAACTACTGTCCAAGCCTTTAAAGTAGAATATCTTAATACTGCAAAATCGATCTTTGCCAAGCACGGTCTTGAATCCAAATATGCAAGACTATTTGAAGATCCTGATTTTACTGCAGAAAGATTTGCAGAGATAAGAGGGCATTTGCTTTATGTCTTAGATGTCAATCAGCAATTAGAAGAAGCTTCAAGCTCTTGGAGTTCCGAAGAAAAGATTGCAGTTAAACAACACTTCTATGCTACGTCTCAGCCTGTTTCACCGGCACAAATCAAGGCTACATTGCAAAGTATCTACGATCAAATGATCGCTCAACAGATTTTGGAAAGAGATACCATTATTCTTGGACTTCCCAGCGATTTTGAAACTGAAAATGAACAGGTCTTGATCACGCTTGATAAAGATCAATTTGATTTTCCTAAATGGGAAGAGGCGCTGAACTCTCTAGAAGACGCAGATTCCAAAAAAATAAGCTCAGAGCTGATCAAACAATTAAATGGTGTTCCAAAGTTAGTTGTAGAAGCACTATTCAATGAATACGTTGAGAAAGACGAATCCAAGACCCTTTATTTAGATATTGTGGAGAGAGCAAATCATTTTGAAATAGTAAGCCGTAGACCTAACCTAAAGTTTGAACATCTCCCTCTGGATATGTTGGAAAGAATTGTACAGTTTTTGCCTGATCGAGAGCTGTTAAATATACAGGCAACAGATAGAACATTAAGGGCTCTTGCCGAAACAGAAATTGTCAAACGTCTGAATGCTCGTAAACTAGATTTATCCTCATTAGATTTGACACACACACGGCTTGTAGCTTTCCTAAGACGAAACCATGATAAATTAAAGTGTTTTAATCTCAACGACCCTCATAAACTTCCGAGTAATCAGCAACTTGTGGAATTGCTTAGTGTCTTTAAACAAATAGATTATATAGAACTAACAAATTGCGAAATTCAGTTTGGCTTACTTAAAACATTACCTGTGCGCTTTCCTGATCTTAAGGGCTTAAGTCTTCAAATGTGCTTTATCGAAGACGATCTCATAGATGAAGCAATAAAAAAGGCTATAGATTCTTTAACAAATTTTGAAGAACAAGATAGAGCGGGAAGTGTGGTTATAGATCGTTTTCATAGAGAACTCTCGCAAGAATGGTCGAAATTCCTCTGCTTAGAGGAGTTAGACCTGACAAATAGCATGTATAGTTCTTCAGGCATGATATATTACTGGATGTCCTTTGTGAATTATTTGGAGGCTCCATCGCTTAAAACCCTAAAATTAGAGTCACGCTTTAATGCAGATGTCATTGAACACAATATTGCAAAGTTTACGAACTTAGAACATCTAGTCCTGGATTTGCTGAGCTTAGATAAATGTGCATCCATAATACATAAAATTAAAGACCTACCCAACCTGCATACTTTAGAAATTGAATATGAAATTGGATCAGGGGAGGCTGCAATCAGAGCATTAACGAATGCTCTAGGTGGATTAAAGGGACTGAAAAGCTTGTCTATCCGCTATCAAAAGCCTGTAACTTCACTTGTAGAATTAATGCAGGGTCCCGTAATTAGTGTATCTTTGCAAACAGCAGCTAATTTTATGGCGGCCATAACAAAACTTAAAAATTTGCGTCAGATATGCCTTGAGTTTGATCCCTGTTACTCTCCACTTAGGGGGCTGGATCATTTTTTAAAATTTAAACATTTGGAAGTTGTAAAAATAGCAAACCCGTATCGGGTAGTATCTATAGAGGAATTAAATAATTTAGGTACAGATCATATTGTAGAAGCTCCTTTAAAAATACGTGAGATCAGATTTTCTGATGGGTTCTTGGATGATTCTGAGTATGACAGGCTTATAAACCTATTGCCTTATTTGCCTCAATTAGAAGTCTTAGAGCTTGGCAGCCATTGCAATCTCAAATCTTCGCTGAATAATAGAATCACAGAACATTTCCATGAAGTCCCGTTACTAAAGCATTTACAAATGAGTTTTTTGTATCTCGAAGAGGATACAAAATCATTTATTGAGAATGCCCACCATCTTAAGAATTTAGTTTCTATTGATTTATCCTCATGTAGCATAAAACTAGATCTGCTTTTGAAAACAATAAAAACGCTTCAAACATTGCCAAAACTTCAAAAGCTTAGAATTACAGGTCTCATGAATCTTACCCACCCTTGGTCTTTCAATGAATGGACACTTGTTTCAAATGAGATTAGCAAATTGACGCAACTAAGAAAATTAGACTTAAGATCAAACGAGATTCCTTCCATGCTTTTAATGGAAATAGTCCAGAATGTTCACAAAATGAAGAATTTAACGCACATTAATCTGGATGGAAATCATCGATGGTTGCTTCTTCTTCCCGATGGAATCACGCAGATTAAAAAGATCTTTAGTGCGAATCGAAATTTACTATCCATCAGATTTAATGGTGGGGAATTTCTTAGAGAAATAGGTGGTAAGATTACCCCTATTCG
>JBAZCF010000017.1 GCA_041671045.1 Parachlamydiales bacterium | reverse complement strand
TGTAGTTCGCCAGCAACTCGTCTATCAGGTCAGCAGGTACAGCTTTCGGTACGGTCATCTTCGGTCCTCTTTGAAGGGCGGCAGTTTCCTGCCTTGGGACCGTTTACACAAACTTTAGGACACCCCCACTGGGCAAAGATCTGGTTGCCGCGCTCAACCCCGACGCCATCGTTGCCGCCGCACTAGCGACCGCACAGGCAAAGGGCATCACACGCAGCGAAGAAACCTTGTTGCCCGAAGAAATCGAAGCTGCCCGCGCTGAACGTGTCGCTGCCGCCTGCGCCCCCTTCGATCAACCGGCCCTGCGCGACGAAATCGAAGCCGCCCGCCGCGAACGCGAGCAACTGATCGACCATATCAACCTCGATCAAGTCACTTTTTCAGGTTTCAGCGAGCAAGCGGAAACGCAGGCCAAGAGGGTGATCGGCAGCTTCGCAACTTACATCGCCCAGCACAAGGACGAAATTGCCGCGCTGAGCTTCTTCTACCAGCAGCCCTACCAGCGCCGCCAGCTCACCTTCGCCATAATCGAAGAGCTGCATGAAGCGCTCAGCCGCCCGCCGCTGATGCTGACCACTGAGCGACTGTGGAGCGCCTATGCCCGCGTACAAGCCGGTCAGGTGAAAGGCACAGACAGCAAACGCCAGCTCACCGATCTGGTGTCACTGGTGCGTTTTGCGCTGGGGCTAGAAGCCGAACTCAAACCCTTCAGTGAGCAAGTCGATAAGCGCTTTCAGGAATGGATCTTTCGCCACAATGCCCAACGCGCCACAGCTTTTACGCCAGAGCAAACCGAATGGCTGCGGCTGATGAAAGACCACATCGCCAGCAGTTGCAGCATCAGCCGCGACGATTTTGATTATGCGGAACTGGCGGGCAAAGGCGGCTTGCAGAAAGTCTGGGCGCTGTTTGGTAATCAGCTCGACGGACTGATGAACGAAATGAATGAGGAGTTGGTTGCGTAATGGCGTTCACTACGACCGTAAGAGAAGTTATCGACAACGATAAAACAGGGCTTCTCACAAAGCATTCGTCATGGGAAAGAGTTCAGCTTATCGAGGTTGCTACGATCTTGAACGGCGCCCCCTTTGATTCAGCTATGTTCAGCATCACGGAAGGGCATCCTCTAATCCGAATTCGAGATGTGCTTACCGGGACGACATCAACCTACTTCCGAGGCACTTACGACAACGCCTATGTTGTCAGGCAAGGGGAACTTGTTGTTGGCATGGACGGCGACTTCAATTCAGCCTATTGGGGAGCCGTTCCAGCTTTATTGAACCAGCGTGTTTGCAAAATCACGCCGGATGAAAACTTTTACTCCAAAGCATTCCTGGGCCACTTATTGCCCGGTTATCTTGCGGCGATCAACGCCAATACATCTGCGATCACAGTAAAACATCTTTCCTCAAAGACCATTGGCGAAATTGAACTACCGTTGCCTCCTCGTCCCGAGCAGACACGGATAGTCGAAAAACTCGAAGAATTGCTCTCCGACCTCGATGCCGGGGTGGCCGAACTCAAGGCCGCGCAGAAAAAGCTGGGGCAATACCGGCAATCGCTGTTGAAAGCCGCCGTGGAAGGTGCGCTGACTGCCGAGTGGCGTGCGTCCCGAAAAGTCGGTGCTGGCGATACGGCGCTGGAAACCGGCTCGCAGTTGCTGCAACGCATCCTCACCGAACGCCGCGCCCGCTGGGAAGCCAAGCAACGCGCCAAGTTCGCAGAGCAAGGCAAACCCCAGCCTAGAGACTGGCAGGAGAAATATCCCGAGCCGGTGCAGCCCGATACCAGCGATTTGCCAAATCTGCCGGATGGGTGGGTCTGGGCGAGCGTTGACCAACTTACTGCCGAGCAGAAATACGGGTCATCGTCAAAGACCAATGAGGACTCTACTGGTGTTCCGATTTTGCGAATGGGCAATATTCAAGATGGCGATCTAGATTTTTCAAACTTGAAGTATCTACCTGCCGATCACGATGAATTTCCTGGCCTGTATCTGCAAGATGGCGATCTGCTATTCAATCGGACAAACAGCCCTGAGTTGGTCGGCAAGACGGCGGTGTATCGCTCGCAATTGTCGCCATGCTCATTCGCCTCCTATTTGATTAGCGTGCGGTTCTGTGAGAGCTATATCCCGGAGCTTGCATCAACGTTCATCAATTCGGCGTACGGCAAACACTGGATTAAATCGGTAGTGGTTCAGCAAGTTGGGCAAGCAAATGTCAATGGGTCAAAGCTAGCTGCTCTTGCAATACCGCTTCCACCGTTCGACGAGCAGAAGGTAATAGTTTCGTCACTTCATGCCCAAACGAGCGAAATTGTGGAGCAGCTAAAAAACGTTGAAACATCCCTCAAGCAATCCGCCGCACAACGCAAAAACATTCTCAGAGCCGCTTTTTCTGGTCAGTTAGTGCCGCAAGATACCAACGACGAACCGGCCAGCGTGTTGCTGGAACGTATTCGCGCTGACCGGGATGAACGTGACAAGCAGCCGAAGGTACGCAAGGCCAAACAACAAAAGGAGATCGCCGCTATGGTGAGCAAACTGATGGACGTGCTCGCCGAGGCGGGCGATTGGCTGCCCGCCCAAGAGGCATTCCGCCGCTGTGGTGTGGCTGATGGCGCACAGACCGAGCAGCTCGAAGCGCTCTATGCCGAATTGCGGGCATTGGATAAGGCTGGCCGTTTAGCCGTAGAACCCGTCACGGATACCCAAGGCCGCAAGCTACATGACCGGCTGAAGCTGTTGGCGGCTTGACCATGCGCCTGGACAAGCTAACCATCGGCAGCGTCAAAGATAGTCCGACGCACCAGTTCAAGAATCTGAAGAACGTCACTATCGACTTCGATCAGGATCATTGGGTGACGGTGGTGATTGGCTGGAATGGCACCGGTAAATCCAACGTGCTGGAAGCGCTGGCTATCATCTTTCGCGATCTGATCGGCAAGAAACGCACACCCGCCTTTGCTTTCCAATTGGCTTACCGCATGGGCGCGGGCGAGAACCTTCGTCACATTCACATCGATGCCGACCCGGACCGAGAAAAGAATCCATTTCTCATCCGTGTCGCTGACGCCAAGCAGATCAAGCAAAACGACTTGATTCATAGCGTAGCCGATTTCGGGGACGATGCTGACAAGTCGCCTCTGGGTGAGCCGATCAAACTCACTGCCTTCTTGAACGCGGATACCGGTTATTTGCCGAGTTACGTGTTCAGCTATTACTCGGGTGAAAGCCCGCGCATGCACGAGGTGTTCCGCCCCTACCTGGAAGGCTACGACAGCAAACTGCGCAATGGCGAAGACCCGGGGCTAAAGCGCCTGTTCTACGCGATGCCCGTGCACAGTCAGTTCGTATTGTTGGCCTTTTTGATTCAACAGTCCGACGTGGTGCGGGCATTTCTCGACGACCACCTCGGCCTTGATCCAGATGAAGGTATTGAATCGGTACTCTTCGTGTTGCGACAACCACCATGGAAATCAAAAGCCATCGATGGAGACCCGCGCTTCTGGAATGCACGGGGCGTGGTACGCGACTTCCTTGCTCGGTTGTATGACATTGCTTTGGCGCCCGTTGACATCAGCCGTCGCGTGTCCACGTCAATCTGGAACAAGGAAACCCTGCGTTTCAAGTATCTCTACGTGAAGGACATTGCCGCGTTGCGGCGCTTGGTGGGCAATCAAGCACCAGCAAAGTTCTTTCGGGATTTGGAGAGCACCTATGTCTCAGAGCTGATAGAAGAGGTGCGCATCCGCGTGCGCCTCAAAAAGAACGACGGCAGTGTGACCTTCCGCGAGCTGAGCGAAGGTGAACAGCAGTTGCTGACAGTGCTGGGCCTATTGCGCTTTACCGCCGAAGACGAAAGCCTGTTCCTCTTGGATGAGCCGGACACGCACTTGAATCCGCGCTGGTGCGTGGATTACATCACGTACCTGAAGAAATTCATCTCAAGTGGAATACAGCAGGATGAAACGAGCCACATTGTTTTGACGACGCACAATCCGCTTGCTGTCGCGGAGCTGGATCGCGAGCAGGTGCAAATTCTACGTTTGACCAAAGACGATGAACGCCGACGAATCGTCGCGTGCTATCCAGAGACTGCACCACAGGGCATGGGCTATGCCGCGATTGTTACCAGTGACATGTTTGGTATTGCCTCGTCACTTGACCAGCCGACCCAGCTCCTTCTGGAGGCACAGAGAGCGTTTGCTTCTAAGGAAGTGTTAAGCAAGGACGAGCAGCGCGAACTAGACAAAATCAACGTAAAGCTGGACAGGCTCGGTTTCCGCTTTTTTCATCCGGACGATGAGTACTCTCGCTATCTGCGCCTGAGAAATGCGTTGCTGGTAGAGCGCTTTGAAGTTGATAGCCCACAACAGCTTGCAGAGAAGGTTGTGCAAATGCCTCGCGTGGAGCGCGAATCCCTCGCCAAACGTCTGATCGCCGAGCTGCTTGCGAATGAGCCTGGCAGCAGCGGAGAGGTTTCGCCTTGAGGTATGTGGATCGTTCTAAGCTGGTTCAGCCAGCAGGTTGGCTCCAGCGGGCTCAAGTTGCTGCGCTGGCTGTTGCTGGTGGCGCAGACCCCAATGACCACTCCACTGTTTGGCGCGAGTTGAAAAATGGTCTGGCAGATCTTCTGCATGACAAATGCTGGTATTGCGAAACGCACGTCGACCGTTCAGATAACGCGGTAGATCATTTTCGACCCAAGGGCCGCGTGAGCGACGCTGCCAGCCCGCACTCCGGTTATCGTTGGCTAGCATTCGATCCGACCAATTTTCGTTACGCCTGCACCTACTGCAACAGCCGCCGTAAGGACGTGGAGGCTGGCACTGTTGGTGGAAAGGCCGATAGATTCCCACTGGTCAACGAGGCTAATCGTGTTTACGTGGCGGGTCCGGTAACCCAGGAGCGCCCCATGCTCTTAGACCCTTGCGAGCTGGCCGACTGGCGCCTCTTGGGTTGCCAGCAGGAGAACGGGCAACCTTGCACGACCAGTAATGATCCTGTCGCCAAGCAGCGAGCAGAAATCTCCATTGAGGTTTTCCATCTGCACTATGAGCCAACCTGCAAAAGGCGCCATACAGCTGCTGTTCAACTAATGTCTGATGTTGATGAGGGCAAGCGATTGTTTGAGCAGGCCACCCAAGACACGGCCCGTGAACAGGACTTTAAAACTGTTGCTGCCCGACTGCGGCGTGCTATTGATCGTGATGCGCCCTTCAGTGGTGATATGCATTTTCTCCTGCGTGGACAGCGCAGTGAAGATCACCCATGGATACAAGAATTGTTAGAGGCCTGATATGAATACAAGTACTTTGGTCCAGAAGGTCTGGAACTTCTGCCACACTCTCCGCGACGACGGCGTGGGCTATGGCGATTACCTTGAGCAGCTAACCTATCTGCTGTTTTTGAAGCTGGCGCACGAGTATGCGCAAGAACCCTATAACCGTGACACCCATATCCCCAAGGGTTATGACTGGGCCAGCCTGACGCCGAAAGTGGGCGAGCCTTTGGAATCGCACTATCTGGCGGTATTGCACAAACTGGGGCAAGAGCCCGGCATGTTGGGTGCGATCTTCTTCAAGGCGCAGAACAAGATTCAAGACCCTGCCAAGCTCTCGCGCTTGGTGCAATTGATCGACGCCGAAAACTGGATCAGCCTCGATGCCGACACCAAGGGCGACCTGTATGAAGGACTCCTGCAAAAGAATGCGGAAGACACCAAAAGCGGCGCCGGACAGTATTTCACCCCGCGTGCGCTGATTGAAGCGATGGTGGCCTGCGTGCGGCCGGAGCCCATGAAGTCAATTGCCGATCCAGCTTGCGGCACCGGAGGTTTTTTTCTTGGGGCCTACAACTGGCTTACGCGACCCGGTGCAAAACTTAACAAGGCACAGAAAGAGTTTCTTCGCGACAAGACCTTTCACGGCAATGAGATCGTGCCCAACACCCGCCGCATGTGCTTAATGAACCTGTTCTTGCACAGCATCGGCGAACTGGATGGCGAACCCTTGGTGGAGCGTTCGGATGCACTGATTGCCGAGCCCAAGCGAAAGGTGGATTACGTTCTAGCCAATCCGCCGTTCGGCAAGAAAAGCAGCATGACCTTTACTAACGAGGAAGGTGAGGAGGACAAGGATGCACTGACCTACGAACGGCAGGACTTCTGGGAAACCACGTCGAACAAACAGCTCAACTTCTTACAGCACATCGTCAGCATGTTGAAGTCGGATGGCAAAGCCGCCGTGGTGTTGCCGGACAATGTGCTCTTTGAAGGTGGCGCAGGCGAAAAAATCCGCCGCAAGCTGCTGGAAAACTGCGACGTGCATACCGTGCTGCGCCTGCCCACGGGGATTTTTTACGCACAGGGCGTGAAGGCGAATGTGCTGTTCTTCGATGCCAAACCCAAGGACGGCCAGAGTCACACCAAGGGCGTCTGGTTCTACGACCTGCGCACCAATAAGCATTTCACGCTGAAGACGCGGACGCTGAAACTGGATGACTTGAAAGACTTCGTGTTCCGCTACAACCCCGACAACCGGCACGAGCGGACCGAGACAGAACGCTTCAAGTACTTCAGTTACGAAGACCTGATGGCACGAGATAAGGCCAGTCTTGATATCTTCTGGCTAAAAGACGACAGCCTCGAAAATTTGGATGACCTGCCGCCGCCGGACGTCTTACAGCAAGAGATCATTGACCATCTTGAGGCGGCATTGATGGCATTTCGGGATGTTGCTGCGGGGCTGCCTCGTACCGCCTCACCAATAGATCAACGCCGAGGTCAAAAGCTGCCTCCAACACTTGCGAGCACGACCGGAGCTAGCAAACTTGTGCGTGGATGACCACCGCCATCGTGGTTATTGCTAGCCCCCTTACAGCAGCGACGGAATCTGCCGCCGCTTGCCGATTCGCACATATTTCTGGAGGGTGACTTCGGACCTGTGGCCCGTCACTTGTGTCAGGACAGCACTTTGGACGCCCGCCAAAACCCCCGTCGTGACAAACCCCGCCCGCAAGCTGTGCCCTGAAAAAAGCGCTGGGTCGCGCCCGGTGGCCTCAATGAGTTGCTTGATGATCTTGGCGACGGCGTGCGTCGAGAGCGACCGGCTGCCGATGCTTTCGTTCTGACCGACCGAGCGAAAAATGGGACCGGTTGTAATGCCTGACACGTCCTGCCAATGTTTCAGTGCCTTGACCGGGCACCGGTCGCCGTGTGCCATCGGAATGAACTTCACAAAGCCCGCCGCCATCTGATCGACCTTAGACGACAACAGCGTGATTTCAAGCCCACGATCCAGCCACGTCACGCACTCCCACGTCAGGTCGACCAACTCACTACGGCGGAACGCGCCCGCCCAGCCGACTGCAAGCAAGGCAACGGTGCGTGCCGCCCATACTGGCTTACGTTTGGCTGCGACCGACCATAGATCGAGCAAGATGTCTTTCTCGATGGCGTTGACTTGTCTCTGTGCAACGCCAAGGCTGCGACGGACACCTTTCATCAACTGGCGAACGCGAGCGTCGGATGCCGGCGACGGATGCCCTTGCTCAAGGTGGCCTACGTGAATGGCGACAAGTCTGCGTTCGATAGTTGCCACGGCAAGCCTGCTGCTGATCTCGGTGATATAGGCGATGATCTGATCGACTGACGCCGGCATCGTCCCGCCCGCCTCAAGAAACAGACGAACATCGTTCGCGTACTCGCGCCGGGTCGATGGCGCTCTGGTTGCTTCGAGGTATTCGACTTCAGTAAGTAATGGGCGCACGGATGCCTTGCGCCGATGATCGGTGGCGTTCATTGCTGGGTTCCTTTGTGAATATGCCAATGGCGAGCACAAAACCTGTTTCACTAACTGTTGTTTTGTGAAACCACTTGGCTTGAATGAAAGCGGCATAGTTGCCGCTGAAGAGGACTGGCTGGGTGACCTACGGTCGTGCGGTTGGGGTCAATTCCAGCGGGCTGTCTGGCGAATAATCAGACGTGTACCTCTGGCACGCTGTCAGTATTTCGGTCGACGTAGAGCCCAAGTCGCCGAGTTCCGCCAAAAGCCAGCCTATTGATTCCACGCAGTCGGCAGGGATTTCGCCGAGACCCACTTCCGGGCTGACTGCTACCAGTAACCGTCCGATTGCCGCTACGCCCCGATTCACGGTGCGCTGGGTTATTTCGGCATTGTGGCCAAGCTGAAGTAAAAGCTCCGGGGCCGCACTTTGCCAGTCAATGTGAAATTCGCCACCGACTCTCCTGGCCTGAATATGTGGCAACAGTAGGATCAGATCGCGTAGCGGTCGTTGCGATTCGTGGTCGGCGAATTCGATATCCAGTTCATTGCGTGACTGAAGGATGCCCATGTCAATACTCGCTCGGCAGCAGCAATGTCGAAACAGACCGGTCCCACTCGGTGATGATCCAAATCTTCGTTCCTTTCACCATGTAGGCGGAAAGCACTCGCCCGCCATGAACAAGAGCTTCGTCGTTGGACTTCCAGTCTTCCGGTGGCACGGTTCCCCAATCGCCGCACTGGTGCCGGCCGAGGTATTCATACGGGTTGAGGCCGTTTTCTTCAAATACCGCGAGTGCGCCAGGGGTAGCGACGATTCTCCCGAGCGAAAACAGCGGGCGAGTTCGGTCCTGGACGGTCGGTAACGGTGAGGGGCTGGTTGCTTCGTCGATTTTGGATGTTTGACACATAGCGATTAGCTCCATGAAAAGTGAGCCGCGCTGCTGGCAAACCGGCACCCAAGAACGCAAAAAGCCACGACCTTGGGAGTCGTGGCTTTCGCTGGTGTCGGCAGTTGCCGGAGTTTTTGTGGCGGCGCGGCACGGCGCAAAACGCGCCGTACTGTATGCTAATCGGATGGCTGAGCATGGGTCAAGCCGCAATAACTTTGCCAGTACGCGGCCTCCAAATCCTGTCTTTCCGGGTTCAGGCCGGTGCCGCTGACTGTATCGAGTTGCCCCGCACCGTTTAGCATTGGTATAGCATGCCGTTTCCACTCATCATCAATGGAGGTCGCCATGGCCCGCAAGAAGAAACTCGACTTTTCCGACATTGGTACTACCCGCAAGAAAGAGACCCTCAATCAGAAGGATTTCTGGTCGCGTTATGGCGTCACGCAGTCGGGCGGCTCCCGTTACGAATCGGGTCGGAACATTCCGAAGCCGTTGGCGATCCTGCTATGGCTGCATCGGTCAGGGAAAGTAACCGACAAGGACTTGGCTGACGCCTTGAAGTAGAAGCGCGTCGGGCACGCGACCTATGACCAAATCTGAACTGACCGGCAAGCTGGCGGCGCGCTTCCCGCAACTGGTGGCGAAGGATGCTGATTTCGCGTTGAAGACGATTCTTGATGCAGTGGTCGCCGCACTTGAACGGGGTGATCGCACCGAGATTCGCGGCTTCGGCAGCTTTGATCTGAACTACAGGCCGCCGCGTATCGGGCGCAATCCAAAATCCGGTGAAAAGGTGATGGTGGACGCCAAACATGTCCCACACTTTAAGGCTGGCAAGGAATTGCGCGAGCGTGTCGATCAGAGCAACTGAGGCATCCGTTGGATGCCAGCCTTCTTTTCAGATTCGGGCCAGAACCGGTCCTTCAGAGATCTCCTGAACAGAAGTCGTTCAGGGAAAGCGAGCAGTCGACGTGTTGGCTACATCGGAGTGGCTCGGTCCGTATGATTGTCGATTGATAAGGAGACCAGGATCGGATAATCTCCACGTCATTCAGTACCTTAAAGGCATTTCGACCGTGTCCGTTTTATTGACAGCAACCCGGACGTTTCCGCGCATGAATAACTGTTCGACCCCATCGGAACCGGAGTCAGTGTTTTCCGCAAATACAGCGGGTGGCCGGGGTGGCCGTCCTTCGTCAGCGCCAGACAGTGCAGCGCCTGGTCGAGCATCGCCCGCACTTCGGCGTCTCGCCCCCGATGCGTTCCGTTCGCGCCCCACGCCGCCACAACTACCCCGGCGCGATGGGCCAGCATCCCCAAGTGTTTGTTGTTGTCCGGCCCTACCGGATCGGCTGCGGCCTTCATGTCCTTCGGGTCGGTGGCGCGGAACGCAAACAGGTTTGTCATGCACAGGCCGGCGTAGCCCCATGCCTTCGCAAAGGCAATGCAGCGCCGTATCGTCGGATCGTCCTGCGTCTCGTCCGCCGTGCTCGGGTTCAGGCCCACAAACATCGCGTAGCCTTCGCCTCCGATCCACTCGCGCCACAGTGCGTAGCGGTAGGTCCGGCACGGCGAAAATATGGTCTGCCGGGGCTTGGGGTCGAACCCGTCGGTCAGCAAGGACTGGCCGCCATGAGTCTTCGTTTCTGCGTCGAGCGCGTTCAATCGTCTTCTCTTTCTCGGTGGCCAATGGCGGCCAGCCTGTTACCTAGATCGTTAGCCCTGCGATAAACCGGAGTTGAGCAATAGCTACTCATCGACAAGCAGGCATATGATAAATTGGAAAATCGATATGCCACTACCCAATCCGCCAAATCGAGTGGCTGCTTCTACCATTGAAATAGATTGATGGCGTTGGATCTCGCATTTTCCGATAAGCAGCTTCGACAAATATGTGAGGCTGAGGCTTTAGCAAGGCGCGAACTCGGGGAAAGAGTGGCCGCAGCGTTAAAGCACCGTCTTGCCGACTTGCGGGCCGCTACGTCTGTGAAGGATCTGATTGCAGGAAATCCTCGCGAACTCGGTGACAGTCGAGCAGGGGATATGGCAGTAGATCTAGTGGATGGACACACCATGATTTTCCGATCCAATCACGCTGCACTCCCAGTATTAGCAACAAATCTCGTTGATTGGAGCAGGGTAACCCGCATCCAAATTATTAAAATAGGGAGCGAATATGCTTAGCACCGGCCAATTTAGCCCCGACTGGATATGCCCTCCCGGCGACACCATTGCTGATCTTCTTGGAGAACGGAAATGGTCTACGTCCGATTTCGCTACGCGCATAGGTGCAACCTCAGATTACGTAGCCAATTTGCTGCAAGGCCGGTCTCCCGTTACAGAAGAGCTTGCTGAAAATCTCGCAAGAACTCTAGGGGCATCGCCGGCTTTTTGGCTTAACCGCGAAGCACAGTATAGGAGCGATTTGACGCGCAGCTTGGAGAGTGCAAGGCACCTAGAGCAGGAGCATTGGCTTAAGGGTCTGCCAGTAAAAGATATGGTCCAGTTTGGCTGGATCAAGCCATTTCAGAGCGCTGGCGAAGGCGTTGCGGCTTGCCTCGCATTTTTTGGTGCATCAAATTTGTCGTCGTGGCGAGAAAGGTATGCCGACGTATTTGACGGCGCGGCATTCAGAAAATCGGCCTCGTTTGAATCACATGCGGGAGCAACCGCAGCTTGGCTTCGGCAAGGGGCTATTGAAAGTGCGTCAATAGATTGCCAAACGTGGGACGCTGTACGTTTTAGAGCCACATTGCCGAAAATTCGCGCCGTTACTCGCCTAAAAAATCTTCAAGATATTGTCGCGACGCTAAGAAAGTTGTGCGCCGAGTGCGGTGTAGCAATAGTTTTCCTTCGCACACCATCCGGGTGTCGAGCTAGCGGAGCGACCTTCTTTGTTTCACCGGACAAGGCGGTTATGTTACTTAGTTTCCGCTACCTGTCAGACGATCACTTTTGGTTCTCACTATTTCACGAAGCAGGCCACCTGCTACTTCACGACAAGAAAGGTCTTTTCGTAGAAGGTGAGGGCCCCTGTTCAGACAAAGAGGAGACCGAGGCCAATGAATTCTCTTCTACCACCTTAATTCCACCGGAGTATCAGCCGCGCCTCTTAGCACTCCGCGCAAATGTTTGGGACATAGTGAGATTTGCAAAGAGCATAGGTATCTCGCCCGGCATCGTAGTTGGTCAATTGCAGCACCTAAAAGTGCTCAAGCGAAACCATTTCAACAACCTAAAATCACGCTATACATGGAACGCCGAGTAGGTAACTAGCCACGAAACGGACGGAACACCCCAGGACTTTTCTGCCAGTTGCAAAGGGCGTCTTCAAGGATCTGCATACCAAAATACAAGTGCAGATCAGCCTCTAGTTCGATTAACCACAATTCCAGCGTGTTATGGCTAAGGTTAGCGTTCTTATTCCCCGCAAATAAGAGACGGGCGCCCAAGAGAGGCCCTGTAGCGCCTTGCATATATGTTGTCCCGGGCTCAATCGGCAGCAGACCCAATTTGCCTACCATCGTCAAATAGTCGAATTTGGCCGTTCGTCCGAAGGAACTAACTGCCGACATTGATTCGTAGAGGTCGGAAAACATTTTTCGAGGATCACCGCCTGCGGCGTTTGAGACTTGTTGAAAAAATACCTGATGCTTTCTTGCGGGTCCGACCCAATTGATATAACTGCCGAAAGCAGCCCCCGTTCCACTTGGCGAATAGGGATGAAGGCTCTGATATTTGCGATGATTGCCGAAACGCCGCTTTACACCATCCGCGCCCTTTAATGTGTGCAGATGGGCCGCCAACCATATCAGAAATGACTGCACGTCCTTGCTCGTTCGCTCCCAATCCCAATTCACACCAGCGCCCAATTGACCATAGACATCGCGAACCAATCGCCAGCCAGTCTGTTTAGGTTTCCCGAAATGAACTGAAAGAAACACCAACCAAGATGCTTCATCGATCATGCCACTGCGATGCATTAGCAATGCCGCCCTGAACGGGTCAAATAGTTCACTCCCTGGATCGGCAACTTGCTGGTTGATATCCTTCAATCCCCGCAGTCGGGTAATAAATCGAATGCGCCGTTCGCTTTCGACAATTTGCTCAACAAGTGAAGCTCGATAGGCCGCATCTTTGATTCCGACAAGAGGACGTTTCTTTAGGTCGAATTCCCTTAAGGAATCGTCGATCTGTTTCGCTAGGGCTCTATCTCCAGGCCTCAAGAAAGTACTCCTTCTGCAGCACTTGATATCCAACGTCGAATTGATAACTTGACTTCATTTGTAACGCCAAAGCTGCTTTGAATGTTGTGATTAAAGCCGAGTATGTGAATATCTCGACTGAGCCGTATTCCTGCCACTTCCCTTATAGTTCCTTGATAGGCAAACCCCTCAATGCCTTTACCGGAATTCCTTGGGAGCGTCCAATCTCGAATCGGCTTTTTGTCCAACTTGATGCCGGAAAGTCTCTCTAGGTTGTTGATGACGCTCGCGCCATTCAGAACTAAGAGCCTAACCGGCGCGGCTTTTAGTAACAGCCCCAGCGTATCCCCAGCTGAATTCAATAGTGATAATTGTTGCTGGCTTGTCAGCTCGGTCCACTTACAAGTTGTTGCATATGGAATCAAGTCGAGGTGACATGCATTTGCCGAACTACCATAGTACGAAGCTTTTGTACCCGAAATGATCTGGTCAAGCCCTCGAAACCATTGATCATAAGGATTGCGCGAAAAGTAGTCCCGACACGAAATGGAAATCAGGTCCAAGTGCTTAGTACTTGCCGCTGACCACTTTTTCAATCCAAGGGATTTCAATGTGTGAAACCGCCGAAAAGCACCGTCCAACTCATTTCCTGCAGGGTCAACGAATTCTCGATTGCTTGGATTCAGACCAAGTGTGGCAACGGTGGACCGCGACAGATCGCCAAAAGAAGGGACTGGACTACCCCAAGAAATAACATTTGTCCCTCTAAAAACAGGATCGTCCAAACGCTTAAGCAAGTTATCGAGAGGGTACTTCATCGCTTGCCTCGCTCAATACAGGTGGAAACAATTCCTTTTGCGGTAGATCTTCTTCTTTGGCCTGTGCTTTAGCTTGTACCTTTCTAAAGTAGGCGTCGTAGACATTGGAATGCATGTATCTCACAACAGTGGAATTAGCGTCACGGCTCCGGCCACGCTTCGCATATGAATGGAAGCGAAGAATCCTTATCAAGTCTGCCCAATACGGATCAATCGGAATAGACCGAACGGGAACCCTTTCACCTTGTCGAATCCTTCTCTCGTAGTCCAAAACAACTGGAATGGAAAGGAATGGATCAGCCTTAGGCATTGGAGGCATGGGAATCTTCTCTTGAAACGCCTCCCTAATGAATTGCTCCGCACTCTCTCTACAGTCATCATAGAGATGAAGGCTCGCAACGGCATGCTTGTACGTTCCGAGTTCCAAGCCGAGGCTACGTGCCATGATTTCTTGGATCATCGTGAACGCAAAAACATCGTGCGGCAATCCTCGATAGGCATCGTTAGAGCGCATGTTTACGAACAAATGCAAGCGACCGTAACGAGCCATGAACTGCAATGTGCATGTACACGGAACGTCCTTAAACTCCTGCTCCGTATCGGACGCGTCAAATATCTGAATTACAGCTTTTCGTGTGTCTGAATGCTGCTTCAATAAATCTCTAACCTTGGAAAACTGGCTAGTACCTTCATCGGAAAACATTCGCGGACCGTATGCTCCGTGAATAGTCGTGCCGTCATCGGAATACTGACCATAGCGCTCAATGTAATACTGAATAAACGCCAATTCGTTCGAGCCTGATAGGTACCAGACGAGCTCACCAAGACAACTCACTAGCGTACTCTTAATTTCGGTGCGGCTAAACCGCATTCTTGGATCACCGATCCTAAGCAAAACTCCCTGCAATTCGGCATTTGAGCCTTTACGTGGCAAGACCTTTTTTCTGACCTTAAGAAGTCTTTCGTAGACCTTCAACAACAGATCATCTAGCGACTCAGCACTTATATACATATTAGCTATTAGTCTGAAGAGATGTCCGATCAGGAAAGCTGACGCGGGCTTTCTTGATTGTGATCATTATTCAAACAATGCCATTTGATTCGGCCGACACAACTCTCTTCTGCTTTGCATCAGTTGTTCCTTCAAGATTTTGGCGCATCCGATGATTTGCGATCTATTTCCCTTCGTTGCGCCCAGAACTAAGGCCAACTCGCGCAGCTCGATAGTTAAGTCGTAATGTGGATATGAGGCATTCTGCTGGAACCATTCTCGTTTCAATTCCAAGCGCAAAGCAAAATCATGCAACTCTTCGAGCGAATCCGCGACGAGGTGGCACCAGCGCTTTCCGCGCCATACTATCTGCATATTGTCGACGTAGGTTGTCATCTTTGCTAAATGTTAAATGTCGGACGGCCTGTCAAGGCAATCGGCATTTTCGCCTGACAACCGCGACCCAGATTCTTCTAACTTGCGTTATTTGTGATGCTTCTTTTTCGCCTAACTAGCAATCTGGCCTATGGTTTGGGCTGCATCAGAAAGCATGAAAGTTCTTGAAGTAACTATTCTTTTCATTAAGGCAAACGTATCAGGCGACCGGAATTCGCCGCTACACCGTTACGGACAACTCAGCCTTACGGTGGAAACCGCAGGCTGGAAAAGGCGCGTCCGGCTTGCAAGGCACGGCGTTCAACATCCGCCGCCGACTCAAGCCAGCCTTTTTCTTCAAGGAATATCAGGAAGGCTCGCGTGCTGATCTTGCGGCAGTTGTCCGGCACGTGAAAACTGGCGCGGGCTATCTTGTGGTCCTCGAACAGGAACACTGCGGTCTTCGGCGGCTGTTCAAGGGCGAAGTCGTTCATGGCCTCCTGAATCGCCAGTTCGCCAAGGTTCGACTTGCGTGCGGGCGCTGTCCGTTGGTAGTGCTGAAAGGTCTTGGTCGGAACTACCGGCAGCTTTTTGGACTTGGCCCACTTCGCCAGTTTCTTACTGGTCGGCGTCTGGTTCCGCGTGACTTCGTGCAGGACCATGTCGACCAGCATGACGGACCAGCGAGGTTTAAACAGTACGTCGAGCGCGTCCGCGTAGGCCAACGTAATGAGTGGCCCAGCGTCCGGCAGCAGAACAACATTCGACGACATCAGGTCGCCCGCTCAGGACGGCAGCGCGTGCAGACTATCGACCATGCTGCGCGTAACGGCCTCTGGCAGCCTCGGCATTGGCAAGTGAGCTTGTGCCATCAACAGGAACATCTCTTCCTCACTGTCGATGCCCAGCGCACGCATGGCCTCGTCGTCGGCAAGCCGCCCAAGCGAGAAATCGAGCAGAACCCTGAAGTTCTGGTTGCTGCTGGTCTCGGCGGCTTCAAAAGTCTCCACCAGATGGCGCAGCTCAGCGTTGAACAGTGCGTTCACCGATGTATCCGTCTTGGCGGCAATGACCTTGGCGCGCTTGAGCAGGTCGCGATCTACCGCCCCGGTAAAGTTAACATTCGCCATCTTGGCCTCCTTGGAACATATTCACGTAAATCAGTGTAGCACATAACTAGGTGCTAATGACCGGGACGTTCGCCAACGCGGTAGATTCCGCACCATAAACATCAGAGGCGGTGAGCGCGGCATCTTCCCCATTCAAATATCCCATTATGGGAGAGTTGACATTCACATTTAGAAGGATAATAATCGCTCCCAGATTGGGAGTTTCTATATGCGACTTATCGGAAGAGATCGACTCAGAGATTTGCAAAGCTCAGATGAGCAGGTCAAGAAATGGCTGCTTAACTGGGTAGCAGAGGTAATCAATGCGCAGTGGAAGCATCCCTCCGACGTAGTTTCTCAGTTCCCCAACATCCGAAAAGGTAGCGATGGACATTTCATATTCCCTATTGGTAACTGCAATTGGGCTGTATGTCTCTTGATCGCCTTCCCACAGGGCATTGCCCTAATTACAGATTTAGAAGCTAAAGACGGCATCCATGGAAACTAAAGTCATTAGAACTGAGGAGCAGTATCGTAGTTACCTCGAAGAGGTTCAAACGCTAATGGCGTCCGGGGTACCGCTCAATTCCAAGCAAAGCGACAAGCTTGAGTTGCTTACTGTTCTTCTCGAAGCGTACGAAAACGCCAAATACCCCGTCGAAAGCCCCGATCCAATAGATGCAATTCTCTTTCGGATGCATGAAAAAGGTCTTAAGCGGGCCGATCTCATACCCTATTTCGGCACAAGTAGCCGTGTTTCTGAGGTATTAGGAAGAAAAAGACCGCTTACGGTGCAAATGATCCGGGCTCTGTCCATTGGACTAGGCATTTCAGCAGACACTCTAGTCGGGCTATCGATGCCTGATGCCGCACCACAAAAGAGCGCTATCGATTGGTCAAAATTCCCAGTTAAGGAAATGGCAAAGCGCGGCTGGCTGGAAAGCGCCGCAATCAGGGCAACGTCGTCCGTGGAAGACGTGGTTAAGAACTTCATATCTGAAGCTGGCTTGCAGTTCGGTGCAGCGTCCTTCCGCCGTACCTTGGTTGGTGAGGCGCAATCTCCTACCACTCGATATTCTTTGTATGCTTGGCTGGCCAGAGTTATTCAGAAAGCAAGAGAGAAAAAGTCATCGTTAGGCGTCTTCGAGCAAGAAGCGTTGTCCACCAGTTTTCTTCGCGAGTTGGCCCAGCTAAGTTGGTACGACCAAGGTCCCTTGCTCGCAATTGAATATTTGGGAAAGCATGGAGTTGCGGTAATCGTTGAACCGCACCTTAAGGGAACGCTATTAGACGGCGCAGCCCTGAAGGATGCGGACGGAACCCCGATCATCGGACTTACTCTCAGGCATGACCGCTTAGATAATTTCTGGTTCACGCTACTCCATGAGGTCGCCCATATATGGAAGCATTCAGGTAGCGACGAAGCATTCCTGGATGACTTGGATGCGTCCTCTGAGGATAGACGCGAGGCTGAAGCCAATCGCCTTGCCCGCGAGGCTTTCATCCCTCGACTCATTTGGAAACGAAGCGACGCATTTATCTCGCCTAGCAAAGAGTCCATTGATAAGTTGTCTCGGGAACTGAAAATACATCCTGCCATCATTGCAGGCAGGCTCCGCAAAGAGACTGGCAACTACCGCGTCTTTACCGACCTTGTTGGTCTTAACCAAGTCAGAACCATGTTCTCCGTGTCCACTACAGAAGATGAGGCTTGAGATGTCCGCAAACTACCTCCCAGTTATAAAAGCAAAGCTTGGCGAGCTTAAAGCCTTGTCAAATGCCAAGAAGTCCCACCTACGGAAGATGCTCCCACTCTTTGAGGTAGGGCGAATTGGCGAGTCGATCCGAAATGCAGCACGATTCAAGGACTCGGATGCGCTGACGTGTGACTATCTGGACGAGATCGCAGAGAAAATCGCTGAGGTTCGCGTGGGGCAATCCGCTCTGGTTGATGCGTTTCAATGGCCGGCGGACGCCACGACTGAAACAGGAGAACATGTCCTTCCGTATGTCTACGAAAAACTCGAATCACTTGGCGTGGACGTTATTCCGGTCGTTGGCTACGACAGGTGGGATAGCCAGCCTTACAGATTGGCACTTCAGGGGCTAGATCTCTCGGACGACAAGTACTTCTGCCTCCGCTTGGATTCGCATGCCATCGAAGACTCGGCTGACCCAACATTTTTTGAGGACCAGGTGCTCGGCATTTTGGATGACCTAAGTCTTAAAGCAGGTCGGTGTGCGATTCTTGTCGATTTTGGGGATATTACCGGAACCTCCCTGGAGGATTTGATCGACCAAACCAGTGGGATCGTTGATCTACTTGGACCAATGGGATTCAGATTCTTCGCAACTGCCGGTTGTTCGCTTCCAGCAACCATCGATGGTGCCGTAAAGAAGCAAAACACGACAGGCAAAGTGATAAGGAAGGAAATGTTGCTTTGGCAAACCCTCCGAACCGAGTACCCGCAGATCAAATGGCTATTCGGAGACTACGGGGTGCGCGGTCCCAATACGGCAGAAGATGTCATATCGCCACATACAAACGGAAAGATTCGACACACAATCAGCCAGCATTTCTTCATTGCGCGAGGTCATTCGATACAGACTGGTGACAAGGGAGCGCAGATGCACAAACTTGCTCAAGTCATTGTTCAATCTCAGCACTATTTGGGCGACGGGTTCAGTTGGGGTGATGCCAGGATTCTCGCTTGCAGCCAAGGGGAATTTAAGGGCAATTCGACAGACTGGATTGCGATTGACACCAATCACCATATTGCATATGTCGTAGCCGAAATTGGGGAATTTGAAACCACCATTGCAGCGCCTACGAGGGTGTCCCGAATTTTGTGTAAACGGGATTTTGCTTAGCGCGCTGTCATCCGATGTTCGAACTGGATAGTAAAGCGAGTAAGCGCGGATTTCCAGTCCC
>JBAZCF010000016.1 GCA_041671045.1 Parachlamydiales bacterium | reverse complement strand
TTTTTTAAATTTATTAAGAATTTGATCTTGGTTCAGATTGAATGCTGACGGCGTGGATGAGGCATGCAAGTCGTACGAAATAGAGGGGTAACTCTCTATTTAGTGGCGGAAGGGTTAGTAATACATGGGTAACGCACCTCTTACTTGGGAATAACGGCTGGAAACGGCCGCTAATACCGGATGTTGTGTACTGGAGGCATCTTCAGTATATGAAAGCGGGGGACCGAAAGGCCTCGCGGTAAGAGAGCGGCCCATGCGATATCAGCTTGTTGGTGAGGTAAGAGCTCACCAAGGCTAAGACGTCTAGGCGGGTTGAGAGATTGACCGCCAACACTGGGACTGAGAACTGCCCAGACTCCTACGGGAGGCTGCAGTCGAGAATCTTTCGCAATGGGCGAAAGCCTGACGAAGCGACGCCGTGTGTGTGATGAAGGCCTTCGGGTCGTAAAGCACTTTCGCCTGGGAACAAGAGAAGCAGGCTAACACCCTGCCCATTTGAGGGTACCAGGTAAAGAAGCACCGGCTAACTCCGTGCCAGCAGCTGCGGTAATACGGAGGGTGCAAGCATTAATCGGAATTATTGGGCGTAAAGGGCGCGTAGGCGGTAAAGTAAGTCAGATGTGAAATCCCGGGGCTCAACCCCGGAACGGCATTTGAAACTACTTTTCTAGAGGGTAGGCGGAGAAAACGGAATTCCACAAGTAGCGGTGAAATGCGTAGATATGTGGAAGAACACCTGTGGCGAAAGCGGTTTTCTAGCTTATACCTGACGCTGATGCGCGAAAGCAAGGGGAGCAAACAGGATTAGATACCCTGGTAGTCCTTGCTGTAAACAATGTATACTTGGTGTAGCCGGACTCAACCCTGGCTGTGCCGAAGCTAACGCGATAAGTATACCGCCTGGGGAGTACGCTCGCAAGGGTGAAACTCAAAAGAATTGACGGGGACCCGCACAAGCAGTGGAGCATGTGGTTTAATTCGATGCAACGCGAAGAACCTTACCCAGGCTTGACATACAGTAGACCGGTCTAGAAATAGACCTTTCCGCAAGGACTGCTGTACAGGTGCTGCATGGCTGTCGTCAGCTCGTGCCGTGAGGTGTTGGGTTAAGTCCCGCAACGAGCGCAACCCTTATCATTAGTTGCCAACACGTTAAGGTGGGAACTCTAATGAGACTGCCCGGGTTAACCGGGAGGAAGGTGAGGATGACGTCAAGTCCGCATGGCCCTTATGTCTGGGGCTACACACGTGCTACAATGGCCGGTACAGAGGGCAGCCAAACCGCGAGGTGGAGCAAATCCCATAAAGCCGGCCTCAGTTCAGATTGTAGTCTGCAACTCGACTACATGAAGTTGGAATTGCTAGTAATGGCGCGTCAGCTACAGCGCCGTGAATACGTTCACGGGTCTTGTACACACCGCCCGTCACATCACGGGAGTTGGTTTTACCCGAAGTCGCTGACTCAACCGCAAGGGGAGAGGCGCCGAAGGTGAGGCCGATGACTAGGATGAAGTCGTAACAAGGTAGCCCTACCGGAAGGTGGGGCTGGATCACCTCCTTTAAGGACAAGTTCGGATTTAATATCCGTAACTACGGTTGAGGGCCGGCTAAGATTCGTCTTAGCCGGCCCAAGCACAGAATGACAAGTTACTTTACCTATCTTGCGCTGTCTAGATACATAGATATCTGACAGTATGATCAATCAAGAACAAGCATCGAATTGATGAAGAGTAAAGACTCTATCAGTTCATTATGTAAATACAATTTTCTGACTTCAATAGGCGCTTGAAGAATCTTCAGACTGCTTGCGTTTTTAATTAGACGTAAGACAAGTCAATCGAAAGTCTTGACTAAAACATTTTTGGTCAAGCTATTAAGGGCTGCTGGTGGATGCCTTGGCATCAACAGGCGATGAAGGACGCGCATACCTGCGATAATCTCCGGCGAGCTGGAAAGAAGCTACGACCCGGAGGACTCCGAATGGGGCAACCCGGTGGGACTAAACTCCCATCATCGCTATCTGAATACATAGGGTAGCGAAGCGATACCCGCCGAACTGAAACATCTAAGTAGGCGGAGGAAAAGAAATCAAAACGATATTCCCCAAGTAGCGGCGAGCGAACGGGGAAAAGCCCAAACCACTTGCTTGCAAGTGGGGTTGTAGGATCCGCAACAAAGCGAGGATTGTTTTTTTAGCTGAACTTCTCTGGAAAGGGAGGCGAAACAAGGTGATAGCCCTGTAAGTAAAAAGAAAACAACCAGCGAGCGGACACCTGAGTAGGGCCGGACACGTGAAACCCGGTCTGAATCTAGGGGGACCACCCTCTAAGGCTAAATACTCGTTGATGACCGATAGTGAACCAGTACCGTGAGGGAAAGGCGAAAAGAACCCCTGTTAGGGGAGTGAAATAGAACCTGAAACCAGCAGCTTACAAGCGGTCGGAGGCCTATGCCCATTTTATGGGAAAGGCTGACGGCGTGCCTTTTGCATGATGAGCCAGCGAGTTACATTATATGGCAAGGTTAAGGGACCATCGTTCCGGAGCCGAAGCGAAAGCGAGTCTTAAAAGGGCGCATTTAGTCATATGGTGTAGACACGAAACCGAGTGATCTATCCATGACCAGGTTGAAGCAAAGGTAACACTTTGTGGAGGACCGAACCAGTTACTGTTGAAAAAGTTTTGGATGAGTTGTGGATAGGGGTGAAAGGCCAATCAAACTCGGAGATATCTTGTTCTCCCCGAAATAACTTTAGGGTTAGCCCCGGACGCATATGCAGAGGGGTAGAGCACTGGATTCACGCGGGGGGCACACCGCCCTACCAAAGGAAACCAAACTCCGAATACTCTGCATCAAGCCCGGGAGATAGACAGTGGGGGATAAGCTTCATTGTCAAAAGGGGAACAGCCCAGACCGCCGGCTAAGGCCCCTAATTCTATACTAAGTGAGTAAGGAAGTGGGGTCTCAAAAACAGTTGGGATGTTGGCTTAGAGGCAGCCATCATTTAAAGAGTGCGTAACAGCTCACCAATCGAGAGACCCTGCGCCGATAACAATCGGGGCTAAGTATAGAGCCGAAGCCGCGGATTAGCTTGCTAGACAAGCTAGTGGTAGGGGAGCGTTGTATGTGCGTCGAAGGCGTACCGGAAGGAGCGCTGGAGCGCATACAAGTGACTATGCATGGCATGAGTAAACGATAAAGGGGGTGAAAATCCCCCTCGCCGAAAACCTAAGGTTTCCAGGGTAAAGCTCGTCTTCCCTGGGTTAGCCGGTCCCTAAGCCGAGGCTGAAAAGCGTAGGCGATGGCAAGCAGGTTAAATATTCCTGCGCCGCCTAAAATTTACGCAACGGGTTGACGAAGTGCGTAGCTGCGCGCGGACCATTGGATGTGTCCGTGGAGATACGAGGCCTGTCGGTAGGCAAATCCGCCGACAATAAAGCCAGATCTCGACCAAGGGGAGCCCTCGTGGTGAACCGATGGCGCAAAAGCCATACTTCCAAGAAATAAACTCTAGCTGTTGATGGCGACCGTACCAAAACCGACACAGGTGGGTAGGATGAAGATTCTAAGGCGCGCGAGATAACTCTCGTTAAGGAACTCTGCAAATTATTCCCGTAACTTCGGGAGAAGGGAAGCTGCAGGTGGTGAGGAAGAACATTCCAAGCTGCAGGCAGCCGCAGCGAAATGGCCCAGGCGACTGTTTAACAAAAACACAGCACTATGCCAAGCCGTTTAAGGCTAAGTATATGGTGTGATGCCTGCCCAATGCCAAAAGGTCAAAAGGAGATGTTAGAGGGTAACTTCGAAGCATTGAATTTAAGCCCTGGTGAATGGCGGCCGTAACTATAACGGTCCTAAGGTAGCGAAATTCCTTGTCGGGTAAGTTCCGACCTGCACGAATGGTATAACGATCTGGGCACTGTCTCAACGAGAGACTCGGTGAAATTGTAGTAGCAGTGAAGATGCTGTTTACCCGCAACAAGACGGAAAGACCCCGTGAACCTTTACTGTACTCTGATATGGGCTTTCGATGTGTTATGTGTAGAATAACCGGGAGACTATGAAGCTGCCTCGTCAGGGGTGGTGGAGTCATCGTTGAAATACCGGTCTTGATACATTGAAAATCTAACGTCATCCCGTAAGCCGGGAGACGGACAGTGTCAGACGGGCAGTTTTACTGGGGCGGTATCCTCCTAAAAAGTAACGGAGGAGTCCAAAGCTTACCTCATCGTGGTTGGCAATCACGAGAAGAGCGCAAAGGTATAAGGTAAGTTAACTGTGAGACTGACAAGTCGAACAGAGACGAAAGTCGGGCTTAGTGATCCGGCGGTGGAAAGTGGAATCGCCGTCGCTCAACGGATAAAAGGTACTCCGGGGATAACAGGCTTATCGCCACCAAGAGTTCATATCGACGTGGCGGTTTGGCACCTCGATGTCGACTCATCGCATCCTGGGGCTGAAGAAGGTCCCAAGGGTTTGGCTGTTCGCCAATTAAAGCGGTACGCGAGTTGGGTTCAAAACGTCGTGAGACAGTTTGGTCCCTATCTGTTGTGGGCGTAGGATACTTGAAAGGAGCTGCTTCTAGTACGAGAGGACCGAAGTGGACGAACCAATGGTGTTCCGGTTGTACTGCCAAGTGCATAGCCGGGTAGCTAAGTTCGGAAAGGATAAGCGTTGAAAGCATCTAAACGCCAAGCCTCCCTTAAGATAAGGTATCCCCAAGAGACACCATGAAGACGACGTGGTTGATAGGTTGGGAGTGTAAGCGCGGTGACGCGTTGAGCAGACCAATACTAATATAGTCCATTGGCTTGACCACCTTTTTTATAAAGAGAAGCCAAGTTAAAAAAAATCCAAGCTTTCGAGAAAGCTTCAAGCGTCTATTAAAGTCAGAGATCTTGATTGATCATACACAAGTTTTTTCTTGGCGGCACGAGAGAAGGGGACACACCTGAACCCATCCCGAACTCAGAAGTTAAGCCTTTCATCGCCGATGGTACTGCACACAAGAGTGTGGGAGAGTAGGTCGCCGCCAAGTTCTTTTTTTTATCCCACCCAATACATACATTTTCCCTCTAAAACATCCATTCCATACGTTCATTTCTATGCGTTCATTTCTATGCGTTCATTCGCTTTGCTCATTCACACATAGCTAACATCATGCAGCCACTTCGTGGCAAAGTACTGCTTCGCAGTCAGTAAATGTAAGAAGATTGTCAGCATTAGATGGCAGATTGTGCTGTTGTTTAATTATAATAATGAAGAGGTGGACATCTTACTCATAAATAACTGCGAAGCAGTATTTTGCCACGAAGTGGCTGCATGATGCTAGCCATGTGTGAATGAGCGAAGCGAAGAACACATGGTAAAATTCAGCAAACAATTGAGCCACAAAGTGGCGACATTAACGATTCATTCTAGCCCAATTTTACATCTGCCGCCACTTTGTGGCTTGATTCTAGGGGGTCTCCTTTCCATGCGTTCATTCGCTTCGCTCATTCACACATGGCTAGCATCATGCAGCCACTTTGTGGCAAAGTACTGCTTCGTTACGCAAGGTTGAGTTGTTTACATTATGTAAGAGCCCTCCACAAGTCACAGCACTATACTAGGGCCATCTTCCGGCACCTAAAACCTTATTTTAGCTTGTTCATATTGTTTGCCATCGGTCATGATAATCAAAATTTATTCCTTAAATTCCCAACACTACCGAAAACACCTAAAGGTTATAAAATGGTAAATGTATCCTTAGTCGCCCCAAACATCACAAATACACAGACATCTAGTTATGTTGAAAAATCAATTCAAGCCTCAGTTCCTGATTGTGATGTAAAGGAACTCTCCGCCCTCCCAACCGAAGATAAGCCCACGGATGTTGTACCTTTAGGAAGCTATTTCCGTGCTGTGATATCAGGAATTTTAAAAGATACTGCAGTTAATACTTCAGAAGATCATTTCAAATGTGTTCAAACAATGCTGTCCATACTTAGACTGATGGACGCAACCAGTTTTCTGACCTATGCCAAAGCCTTGATGGAGATATCACTTTATGAATTCAGTCATGCCGGAAGCTTAAAGAGAACTTTAGATGACATGCACTTACAAGAAATCACATCTTTTGAGAATCCAAATCTAGATGCCTTGGCATTGAATACTTTTCTAATCATGTCGATCAATTCAGAAAATAAAGAGATAAGTCAACAGCAAGAAGAATTGCGTACAGTTGTATTAGAGCTTATACACTCCTTTTTCTCAAATACATTTGAAAGTACGCATTTGTTATATATCGCCTTTGCACTCCAGTCCATTAATTTCTTCTCTAATAAGTCGTATAAACTTCACCCCATTTTTTTGATTTTAGAAAACTTCTTTTCCAGAATGAATTTAATGATTTTTACAGCCGCTGATCTAACGCACATGATTTATGCGTTAAGAAATGTACGCATTGGAGCAAACCAGAGTAATAGAATAAATTTTAAGACAGTGACATTCTTATTAGGCATCTACAATAAGGTATCTAAACAGCTTGATAATTTGAGTGCCGCACATTTATCTATGCTTTCCCATAGTAGTGTAAGGTCACATTTCGTGAAATTAACCCCGATGCTGCAAGATCTTAAAAAGTACTTTGAAGCCAATATGCATAAAATTGAACTACTTACTGGAAGCGAAGCTGCCAGTTTCATTTTATCCTTTAGAAATAAGCTAGCACAGAAAGAAACAAATTATATCTTCCATCGAAGTGCATATAATGAGATTTTTCGAAAGACACTACAACTTATTACAAAAAAAATAGCTGAGCTAAGTCCTGAACAGATTGTAAGTATTATTTGCTCACTTCGACCGCTAAAAATAAGTGATAAGGATTTTTTAGAAGCGGCAGCTAAAGAAATAAATCTCATAAAGAATACACTTGATAATTCTTTGTTATGTAAAGCCTTGCAGAGTTTTTGTGAACACTGCCCCGTAAAAGATGAGCTCATCATCGAATTATTAGACCACTTTGAAGCTGTTCTAAGTCAAGAACCTTTAAGTTCTAACTTGGATGAACAAATTAATCTTACACGCTCTGTTCTAATCAGGTATTCCTTATCCACAAATGAATACACACCCTCATATGAGAACTTCATATATAAAAGGCTGAGTCATTTTCAGTCAGATCAACAACTAAGAACTTATGAAGCTGCACTAAAGCTGGAAACCGTACTATACACTTTTTATAAGTTGGCTGAAAAACGTTCAGAATTACCTGAATCCGTTCTAGATAAACTTAATTTAATTATTCAAACCGCTAAAGAACGTTTGGATAGGAGTCTTAGTGACCCTCAAATACAAAAATTCCAACAATGTGTCTTAGAATATTTGAAAAAGTACTTTCATAGTCAGGGCTGTATTGCAAATATAGAACTTAATTTAGACTGCTATGGCTTGTGTATAGAGTGCTCAATTCCTACTCATAGAATCTACATAAAACTGGAAAGCCCCTATTATTTAGATCAAAATGGTAAACGTCATTTTATTGATAAGGTGGAAGAAAACGTTGCTGAAATGAACAATACATTTCTCATACGCATTTGTTGCGATGAATGGCCGGGTCATAATCAAACTGGGGCGAATCAATTCGATGCTTTGAGAATGGAATTCATAGAAAATAAGCTTATGGATTCTTTATTCGCTTAACTTTGAAGGGAGCGGTTCATATCACTCCCTATCTGTATTATCTTCAATCGACTTTCGTACAAACTATTAGTTCTTTTCGATAAATTTACCTTCATCTATCGTCCAAATTTTAATCTGTAGAAATCTAGGTTGGCATGAGTTCTGAAAAACACCGCATCGAAAGTGATAGTATGGGAGAAATCCCGGTTGAACATGAAAAGTATTGGGGAGCTCAGACAGAACGCTCCTTGAAATATTTCAATATAAGTTCAGAAACGATGCCCAAAAGCATTATTCGCGCAATGGGTATAGTAAAATGGGCTTCAGCTGAAGCCAATAAGGAACTAGGACTTCTCACACCTCAGAAAGCCGATCTTATAATCGCCGCAGCAAAAGAAGTTGCAGAGGGAAAATGGGATAGCCACTTTCCTTTGCGTGTTTGGCAGACAGGTAGCGGTACTCAGTCCAATATGAATGCCAATGAAGTTATTTCCAACCGTGCCATTGAGCTCCACGGCGGGGTAATCGGCAGTAAAACCCCTGTGCACCCTAATGATGATGTCAATAAAAGCCAATCATCTAATGATACGTTTCCTACTGCAATGCATATCGCCGCTGTAGAAGAAGTCACACATAAACTATTGCCTCGCTTGAGAGAAATGTGCAGTGAACTCCAGGAGAAAGCGACCGAATACAAGGACATAATAAAAATAGGGCGCACTCATCTAATGGATGCAGTTCCTTTAACTCTCGGACAAGAGTTTTCCGGTTATGTTTCTCAGCTGCAAGATTGCATCCATTGGATTGAAAACTCAATTCAGGATTTATATAAATTAGCTCTTGGTGGGACAGCTGTAGGAACAGGCCTTAATGCCGACCCTCGCTTTGCAGAGCTAGCTGCACAGAAAATCCGTGAAATAACACAATTACCGTTTATTTCAGCACCGAATAAATTTGCAGCCTTATCTAGCCATGAACCCTTATTACAGGCTAGCGGGGCCTTAAAAACCTTAGCCGCATGTTTAATGAAAATAGCTAATGATATCCGGTGGATGGGTTCGGGTCCTCGGTGCGGACTAAGCGAACTTTTCCTGCCGGAAAACGAACCGGGATCTTCCATAATGCCCGGCAAAGTTAATCCGACGCAATCCGAAGCTATGACAATGGTCGCTATACAGGTGATGGCGCATGACTTTGCTATCACGATCGCAGGCTCTCAAGGGAATTTTGAGCTGAATGTTTTCAAACCATTGATCATACATAATTTTATAGCTTCTGTGCGGATGCTTGCAGACTGCTGCCATTCTTTCACACAGCATTTACTGAAAGATTTAAAACCTAACGTCGCGCAAATGAAAGCCTATGTAGAGCGTTCATTAATGCTTGTCACAGCACTTAATCCTAAAATAGGCTATGACAATGCAGCTAAAGCAGTTCATGTTGCTTATAAAGAGGGGATTACACTCAAAGAGGCGTGTATCAGGTTGAATCTGCTAACAGCCGAAGAATTTGATGTCTTTGTAGACCCCTCCAAAATGGTGTAATAGTTATAATTTTTTATTTAGTATACATATTGATTTGAAATTGGTAGTTTTTTCGCAAAATTAAATTTACGATAAGGCTATCTACAATGTCATGGAAGACTTTTTTTCTGGTTCTATCTCTTTACTATTCAATAATTTCCGCACAAGAAAATACGAATATCCGCGAATTCTTTCCACCCACTTCACTGACTAATACAGACGGGTTGGCAAATACTATAGTCAATAATTGCGTCAGCGTCATTTCAGGGGACTTTATTGAACAAGGAGTCGGATTGGCCTTGGATGGGCCCACCCCTTTGCTTATCGGGCACGGTTATTGTTCAGCAAATAGATCTAATAGGTCTTTATCCTATGGATGGAACTTCATGCACCCTCATGATCTTTACATCGAACAAACAGAAAAAGACAACGAGAAGGAGTATTATATCGCATATTGTGGAGAAGATTCAGGAGGAATGCATGAACATTATGGAAAAAAGATCTTAAAAGATAAAAATGTTCAAGAAGTCAGCTTCGGAAAGGGATACCAGATTGGCGCAGTGAGTTTTTCTGCGAAGGAAGATTTAAGGAATATAATTCTGACTTGGAATACAAAGAACAAAAATTGCAAAGTTCTCAGTGGTTCGGGCGAGCATAGGAATTTTGAGAAGGTCGGAGGGAAAAAGCTTCAGCATTTTGTCCTTTCCAGCTCCATAAAACCCAATAGAACTTGTTTTGAGTATACTTACGGTAAGCATCATCCTTCACGCGTCAGAGAAATTACAGCATTGAATGCCCCCAACGGCATACCTTACGGCCATATTAATTTTGACTACTATAGCCATCCCAGCACAGTAACAGCTACCTCCCATGATTTCCGTTATGTGCATTATGAAATGAAAGGCTACTCGGTGGATGATATGAGTAGTAGAAAAACAATAAAGCATTATCTCACAAGAATATCCGGAAGCGATTGCCCCCTGCGTATGTATACCTATCATCATAATGATGACAATACGGAAATGCTCCTGAATTCTCGTGTAAGCCTTACGGGCAACTTCATTCAGCCTGAATATTACAAGGCAGGTGAAAATTCACTCTCTAAATTAGGTGTGGTCTATACCGACTATAAGAAAAAAGATCACTTCAGAGATAGTGTTGTCGATAAGGTCAAGAAGCTAAAAGAACCTGTAGGTACCACAAACAGACCTATTACAACCTATCGATTTGTCTATTCGTGGATAAATAAAATTACAGAGAGGACTAAAAATGGGTTCACAGCACATCAAACAAAGAGTTCAACAGATGTTTATAATGCCCATTTGAATAAGACAACCTATTGTTATGATGGCGGAGATAAGATTAAGAAAATTGAATTCTATAGGGGCATTTTCCCCAATTATGCGTTGGATCACAGTGAAGAATATCTATGGGATTGTTATAGCAATAAGTTGGTATCAAAGACAGATCTAGATTCCGAAGGAAAGGTAGTCAATGCACGCTCATTTAATTATGATGCGCGTGGGAACATAATTTCAGAAGCATTAGAGGGCGATCTTTCAGGCAACGGCATTGTTCAAGCCTATACCCGTTGGTTTAAATATAGCGACGATGGGTTCAATAACCTTATAGCAGAAGGGGATGATGAAGGTGCTATTATCGAGTACGAATACTTGCCGGGAACCAATATACTTATTGCAAGGTTCGTAACAGGTAGTAATGGCATAGAATTGAGGGAATTTAGACACTATGATGCACAAGGCTTTTGTTTTTGTGAAACACATGATAACGGAAAAAGTAAAGACTTTAACGATCTAAGCAATGTGACAGAAAGGGTATCTACACTCAGAGAATACCACGTCGCTATACCATTATTCGGTAAAGTCAGCTCAGAAAAAGTCGTCTATTGGGATCCATCTTTAGGAATTCTAAAAAGACTTAAGAGTACGTCTTTTACATATAATGAAACAGGCCGCCTTATACGCAGAGAAGCTTATGATGCTGGTGAGAACTTCTGCTACGCAATTGAATACGGATATGATAGTAAAGGCAGGATCGTTTGGGAAACCGATCCATACGGAAACGTTTTAGAGAAAAGCTACGATGAAGAGGGGAACCTGCTTTTTGAGAAAGGTCCGGATGCCAATGTAGAAAAACACTATACCTACGACTTTGCTCACAGGAAAATTAAGGAAGAAGAGCGGCATAGCGATGGAACTGTGATTTCAATACGTCATAAATATAACCATCTGAATCAAAAAACATCTTCGATAGACCATCTAGAGCAGAAAACCACCTATGAGTATGACGATTTTGGCAGATTGATACAGACAAAGTATCCTGCCGTCAACCTATTAGGCGAGTCCGTCTCACCAGTCACCATTAACGAGTACGATACATTAGGAAATGTCATTCGTACTTTGGATAAAGAAGGGATATGGTCCACTAGCAAATATACGGTGCGCGGCGATATTTCGGAAAAAATATACCCGGATGGCAGCTCAGAAAAAAGACAATATACCCTCTCCGGTAAGTTGAAGGAAGTAATACGTCCTGACGGTACGATGCAGAGATACAGCTACGATAAGATGGGAAATGTTCTTGCAGAAGGGCTTTACGACATCTCCGGGGAATTATTAAGTGAAACGAAATATGCATGGCGCAGCAAACGCAAGATTGCCCAATACAATCCTAGCGGACCGTCTATTCTTTATTCTTACGACGGCCTGGGAAGATGCGTAGAAGAAGCTAAAGGCAACCACCGTACAGTCTATGCATATTCGAGCCGCGGTTACTTGAATGAAGAAAAGCAATATGAAGGTCAGCAGCTACTGCAGATCAAACAAAGAGAGCATGATTATTTTGGACGCATTATTGAGGAGAAGCATTTAGATGGAGAGGGGAAACTCCAGATGCATCAAACCTTTGTTTACGATTCTGCAGGAAGAAAAATTGTAGAGTCCGTAAATAATGATGACGGAAAAATCCTTTCCACGTTTACTACATTCGATTCAAGGAATCGCATCACGAAAGTGACAGACCCGGAAGGGGCTGAAACCCACTACACTTACACTTCTGATTTTGATCCTTTCAGTGGAGGTTGGATAGATGCTTTAGAAGTAACTGACAGCTCCGGACGCATTACACGTGAACGCAAGGATGCTGCCCAACGGGTAGTTTTAGTGGAAGTTTATGATCAATTTGGACAGCTTCTCCAAAAGAAAACATGCTCCTATAACTTGTATGGAAAATGTATCGAAACAACGGATAGCCTTATATACAATGACGAGGAAGTAAACACTCAGATTAGAAGATCCTACTACGATATTCTAGGAAGGCTTGTCGCAGAAACTTCGCATGCAGGCACACCCCAACAGACAATTACCAGACATACGTATGATAGTATGGGTAGAAAAACCAAAGTGCTGCGTAACGACGGTACAGAATTATATTGGATTTTTGATGCTCAAGGGCGTGTTAAAAATGAGTATGACTCAAAGCTTACATTCGACCATCACTACGAATATGATTCCGCAGATCACCCAACGAAGATTTGGGATCCTATTCAAGACTGGCAAATTGAACGATTATACAATGCGCAGGATCAACTAGAGCAAGAAAAATTCTCGCCTGAGCTCTTTATTAAATACAGTTATGATGCACTGGATAGACCCAATCTAATGACTTTTCATGATGGAACAAGTGTTAAATATACATATAAAGGGTTCAACCACGAATCCACTATTCGGCTTAACACACAGCAAGAAGAAGTCTATCAACACAAAGTTCTTTCTACCGATCTTGCAGGGAGGATCCTCTCCCTTCAACTTGCCGGAAAAGCAGGCGAAATCTCCTTTGCTTATGATAACAAAGGGCGGACGACCAATATTGACAGTGAGCATCTGAAAGGCCAATTTAAATATGCATTGGATGACACCCTTATTGAAAGTCATTACCAAGACACTCTAGGAGATTTCCAAAAGAAATATTCCTATGACTCCTTGTCACAGCTGACACAGGAATCCCATTCTCATTCCTACAAATATGACAATCTAGGAAACCGGCGATCTATCAACGGTATGCCTTATGTCATCTGTGCAAATACAAATAGACTCCTGGAATCCAATGGAAATCACTATAAGTATGATGAGAATGGTAATTTAACTTCCGTTGGGAATATGTCCTTTGAATATGACTCTTTGGATCGATTAAGGACTGTTAGAAAAGGAAATGAGATGTGGAAGTACACCTATGACGCTCTACATCGGCGTATTGCAAAAGAACATTTAAGCATCAATCCTGATCAATCATTCACCTCTCTTTCCAAAGAGAAATACCTCTATGTAGGTGTGACTGAAGCCGGTTCGGTGGACGAAAATCATCACTTCACTTCTCTGCGTATCTTTGGGTACGGTAAACAAGCAAAAGAAGGTCAGGCAGCTGCAATTGAACTCGGCGGTAAGGCTTATGCGCCTATTTATGATCATCAAGGAAGTTTGAGATCTCTGATTGACTCTGAAACCGGCGAATCAAGCGCATGCTATCGCTACGACGCTTTCGGATGTATTGAGAATTCGGAAGGGCCTGTCGCAGAAATGTGCCCTTGGAGATATCTTGGTAAGCGCTTGGATAATGAAACCGGCTTTACCTTCTTCGGACGGCGTTTCTATATGCCGGAAGTGGGACGTTGGTTGACTTTAGACCCCAGCGGTTACTCCACCGGTGCAAATGGATACCTCTATGTAAAAAATAACCCCCTCACGCTGTTCGATCTCTATGGACTGCAAGAGTTTAATCCCTTTTCGTGTGCAATGAATTTTATAGGTGAGTTGTTTTATTGCTTTATCGCAACAATTCCACGATTTGGATTTATTAGTAAGGGACTAGCATATATTCCTTTTTTAATGATGGGGTTTCGTTCGGAAGATTTTGGCTCTTATTATGGAGATGAAAGATCAAGCAGCTATACAGTAGGTGAAGATATATCTCCCGGTGGCTTTTGTGTTTCTAATATTTGCGGTATTCTAAATAATTTACATAGCTGCACAGAGATGGCATTTGCGGTAAAAAATTGCTATGGTACTGAGGGAGTTTATAGCATTCATAATTCTTCCCATGGCTTTTTTTGGGACATAATGGAATGTATTATTCAAAAATGTGGCATAAAAACACATTCTGTACAAATTGCTGCAGAGCAACTTCGAGTTGAGTGCAAATTACACGATAGAGTTATTGTAAATGCACACAGCCAAGGCGCTTTAATACTGTCATGTGCTTTAGACTATCTTACTCCTGAAGAGGTTTCTAAATTACAAATCCGAACATTTGGAGGTGCTAAAATGATCCTGAATGATAACGCATATAGTTGTATTAATATTGTTGGTAAGGGAGATTTAGTGCCTTTATTTTCAGATCCAATAGGTTTATTAAAAGGAATACTTAGCGGAAATCATAAGATTGAATATTGTAATTCAGGTTTTGGGGAGCATAGTTTTGATAAGGAAACTTATAGTAAAGCCTTGTTTCGACATGGAACATTTGATAAAATAAGAAATTTAAAACATTAGAATGTTTTTTTTGAGAGCGGTTTATTAAACCGCTCTCTTTTATCATTAGATCAGTGATGTTGTTTTTGAGTTTTGAATTTCATAAACGGAAGCAGCAATATGCGAAACGGACTGTTTGGATAGTCTAGTACTATGTTGAATTTGTTCTAATAGCGATATTATACGATCTTTCATATTACCATTATTTGTACGTAACGCCATTTCAGTAATAAAATTGATGCACTTCATTCTTGCAGCATTTGCTAATGTCAGAATATCTCCGATTTTATTAGCATAAATATCAAATATTTTTTCTGCACAGGTAAAGGATTCAATTTTACCTGCTCCTATACGATTGAGAATGACAACACTCAATCCTCTAATCGCTAGAACGCATTCAATAAGAGTATTAAATTTTCGTTTATAAAGTACGCCATGATAGCTTTCAGCTCCCAAACGGTCACTTGGAATCATAGGTGCATTAACATCCCAAAGCCTGATATCATAAAAGTTAGAATCGGGTAATAATTTTTCTGGCTCGGTAAGTAAAATCTCAAGAAAACCTATTTCGATGCCAATCAAGAACTTCTGATGTTCATTGTACGTTCTTGTATTTAGTAGTCCTTTGAAATGTTCAATGACTTGAAGCACGTGATTTTTAAGAACAGGATCTTCATGTACTTTAAGTTGATTTTTAGAAGAGAAATTGTACATCAAGATCAGGTTTGAATAGGTATTTAAAACCTCATCGATTTTAATATCGCTGTTGGAAGTGTGTTTTGGATTGATGCTCTGAGGATCAACTAAAAACTTAGTGAACCTTCCTAAGACTCTGAACATCCAAGCGTGAGTATATTGAAGTTTTTTAACTTCAAAGTTTAGAATGGTTGTATTGAAGTTTTTTAAATCATCTAATCTGTAATCCAGCACGAAATTTTCGAACCCGTGTTCTACATCATCACAAAAATTGGGGTCATCATTTTGTGCTGTGATGATTGAAGTCGGAGCATTTTGTTGCACTTGCTGTTGCACGCGAGTTGCTGAAGAAGTAGCACAGTAGGGGTTAGGGGCTGCATGAGCAGGTGTTCCTGAGTTTAATACTGTAGTAGCTTGAGTGTTAGTACGGACTGCTTGCTGTGGTATAGGAGGAAGGGGTTTAGCAGTTGTAATTGGATTTGCGGCACTCGGTGCAATCGGATTTGTAGGACGTATTTGAACATTGGAAGTATGAGGAGCGGTATTTTCATTGATTACTGGGGGAGGATTAGTATTACTACCTCTGAAGAACTGTAGTATGTTGGATAACTTACCCATAAAGGCTCCAATTTATAATTTAGATTTGGTTGTTAAATTAAAAGTATACTAATTGTTAGTTTCTTGCAACTGTATTTTGCATATAACTAGGAGCAGAAAATAGTACTGTATTATTTTAAATAATAGAACATTTATAACTAAATGCTTCGAAAAGATGTAATGCGTTTAAATTCTGATCTGCAAGATCTGCAATAGTAAGTCCTACACGTAAAATGCGATCAGCAGCTCTGGCAGAAACTCCATGTTCCTCCATTGCTATTTTTATTACCTGAAGGGAATCATTATCTAGAGGGCAATACAAATGCAGGTCAGAGCGCGTCAGTGTAACGTTGATTTTATCCTTCCTGTCAGAAGTGCTGTTTTAGACGCGCTTTTTTGAACTCTATAAGTTGTTTTTTGCAAGATGAAGCTTAACAGCGGAAATTTATGAAGAATCTTATGAAACAGCGAAATGTTTAGGAAATAAAAGATAAGTAGAAAAAAAGAGAGCGATTAATAAACCGCTCTCTTTCATTATTAGATTAGTGATTTGTTTTTTAATTTTGAATTTTGAATTTCATAAACGGAAGCAGCAATATGCGAAACGGACTGTTTGGATAGTCTAGTACAATTTTGAATTTGTTCTAATAGAGATATTATACGATCTTTCATATTACCATTATTTGTACGTAACGCCATTTCAGTAATAAAATTGATGCACTTCATTCTTGCAGCATTTGCTAATGTCAGATTATCTCCGATTTTATTAGCATAAATATCAAATATTTTTTCTGCACAAGTAAAGGATTCAATTTTACCTGCTCCTATATGATTGAGAATGACAACACTCAATCCTCTAATCGCTAAAACGCATTCTATAAGAGTATTAAATTTTCGCTTATACAGGCGAGCATGATAGCCTTCAGCTCCCAAACGGTCAATTGGAATCATAGGTGCATTAACATCCCAAAGCCTGATATCATAAAAGTTAGAATCGGGTAATAATTTTTCTGGCTCGGTAAGTAAAATCTCAAGAAAACCTATTTCGATGCCAATCAAGAACTTCTGATGTTCATTGTACGTTCTTGTATTTAGTAGTCCTTTGAAATGTTCAATGACTTGAAGCACGTGATTTTTAAGAACAGGATCTTCATGTACTTTAAGTTGTTTTTTAGAAGAGAAATTGTACATTAAAATCAGGTTTGAATAAGTGTTCAAAACCTCATCGATTTTAATATCGCTGTTGGGAGTGTGTTTTGGATTGATGCTCTTTGGATCCACTAAAAAGTTAGTGAATCTTCTTAAGACTCTACACATCCAAGCGTGAGTATATTGAAGTTGTTTAACTTCAAAGCTTAGAATAGTTGTATTGAAGTTTTTTAAATCATCTAATCTGTAATCCAGCACAAAATTTTCAAACTCGTGTTCTACATCATCACAAAAATTGGGGTCATCATTTTGTGCTGTGATGGTTGAAGCCGGAGCATTTTGTTGCACTTGCTGTTGCACGCGAGTTGCTGAAGAAGTAGCACAGTAGGGGTTAGGGGCTGCATGAGCAGGTGTTCCTGAGTTTAATACTGTAGTAGCTTGAGTGTTAGTGCGGACTGCTTGCTGTGGTATAGGAGGAAGGGGTTTAGCAGTTGTAATTGGATTTGCGGCACTCGGTGCAATCGGATTTGTAGGACGTATTTGAACATTGGAAGTATGAGGAGCGGTATTTTCATTGATTACTGGGGGAGGATTAGTATTACCACCTCTGAAGAACTGTAGTATGTTGGATAACTTACCCATAAAGGCTCCAATTTATAATTTAAATTTGTTTATTAAATTAATAATATACTAATTATTAGTTTCTTACAACTATATTTTGCATATGCCTAGGAGCGGAAAATATTGCCGTATTATTATTAAATAATAGAACATTTATAAGTAGATACTTTGAAAAGATGTAATACGTTTAAATTTTCATCTGTAAGATCTGCAATAGTAAGGCTACGCGTAAAATGCGATCAGCGTGACATGATGCCTAAGGCAATAGGAAGTTGGTAAGCCCCCAGAGAATATCCGCAATTTTTAAGAGCCGTCATGACATCATCTTTAGATTCTTTCACGGCAGAGTCAGATAGACCTACGATAACTAGGGTCGGTTTTTATGTATGGGTGAGTTGTTTGTCCCTCTTCTATACATATCAATGGAATTTTCTTTAGGTAGAAAATAAGTTATTTTACTCAAGATGGCGGCCAAACTGAGGAAATTTATGAAGAATCCTATGAAGATGCCAAATCTGGAGTGTTTAATAAATAAAAGAAAAAGAAGAGAGCGGGTATTAACCGCTCTCTATTTTGGCTAGTATCTATGAATTGGAACGTTGTTGGGATTGTGTATTCCTGCAATGTAAGCATCTCTAGAGCGTTCAATCTCTTCAATACATACTGAAATATGTCCAACTGCCTCGCGAGAGAACCTAGTATTATCAGCAATCTTTTTCAATATATACAGAACAAGTCCTTTCATATTATTTTCGTTAGTACGCAGGGCTATTTCTGTGATTAAATTAATAGACTTCATTCTAGCAGCAGGAGTTAGTGTGAGTATGTCACCCATTCTGTTTGCATAAACGTCATAAATTCCGTTGACATGAGATAGTCCACTATCGTGGTTTCCTTTTGATGCGGTGTTTAATACAACTATTGCAGCGGCTCTAATGTAAAGCACGCAGTCAATGAGAGTATTAAATTTGATTTTACATAACACGCCGTAGTATTTCTCAGCAGTAGACCGATCTGAAGGAGTGAGGGTAGCATTAACATCCCAAGCTCCTTTACTATCATAAAATGTGGATGGTTTTAACAAAATCTCAAGAAAACCTATTTCGATGCCAATCAAGAACTTCTGATGTTCATTGTACATTCTTGTATTTAGTAGTCCTTTGAAATGTTCAATGACTTGAAGCACGTGATTTTTAAGAACAGGATCTTCATGTACTTTAAGTTGTTTTTTAGAAGAGAAATTGTACATTAAAATCAGGTTTGAATAAGTGTTCAAAACCTCATCGATTTTAATATCGCTGTTGGGAGTGTGTTTTGGATTGATGCTCTTTGGATCCACTAAAAAGTTAGTGAATCTTCTTAAGACTCTACACATCCAAGCGTGAGTATATTGAAGTTGTTTAACTTCAAAGCTTAGAATAGTTGTATTGAAGTTTTTTAAATCATCTAATCTGTAATCCAGCACAAAATTTTCAAACTCGTGTTCTACATCATCACAAAAATTGGGGTCATCATTTTGTGCTGTGATGGTTGAAGCCGGAGCATTTTGTTGCACTTGCTGTTGCACGCGAGTTGCTGAAGAAGTAGCACAGTAGGGGTTAGGGGCTGCATGAGCAGGTGTTCCTGAGTTTAATACTGTAGTAGCTTGAGTGTTAGTGCGGACTGCTTGCTGTGGTATAGGAGGAAGGGGTTTAGCAGTTGTAATTGGATTTGCGGCACTCGGTGCAATCGGATTTGTAGGACGTATTTGAA
>JBAZCF010000015.1 GCA_041671045.1 Parachlamydiales bacterium | reverse complement strand
CCTACAGAAGTACCACAGCGCAATAGCTGTTTACCTAATACTTGAGCTTCGACTGTTTGGGGGATGAACGTAAATAGCTTAATGATTCGGAGAGCAAAGGATTTGGTTCTAGTTGATAGATCTGTCATCAACTTTAGCCTTTATCCTTTCTATTTTATACTTTGAAATGGTGGGGGCGGTTGGACTCGAACCAACGGAGACGTGAGTCGAGGGATTTACAGTCCCTTGCAATTGCCGCTATGCGACACCCCCGAGAAAAAGTGTGCTGACAGTAGGAATTGAACCCACAACCGTCCGATTACAAGTCGGGTGCTCTACCAATTGAGCTATGTCAGCGTAAGAAGATCATGGCCTAGACAATACCAAAGTAGGCTTTTTCTAGGCAACAGATAAAAACATCTACTTTTAAGTATTTGATATTAAGCCGTTTTTGTTCTAGAAATGCGTGTTTTTCTAACGATGAAACCTAAGAGAATTCCTGTAGAACGCATGAATTTACGTACGAAATAGAGGATATCTTTCCATGTTAGATGTTCAACACAGTTTTGACAGATATTACGTACGCTAGCCATCCAGAAGCCTGTGAGGATACGAGTCCAGGAACCTGTTAAACGAGTGTAGTAAATGGCGCGGCGTGTTTTACGACCGGCCTTGGTTTTGAGGTTTGCTAAGAAAGCAAAGGGCTTCCATTTCTTATCTGTTAGCTTAGGGATGGATGGAATTTTGGAGCGGAGTGTTTTAAGAAGCTTTTGGACGCGTTTTGTAAAACGTGTTGCAATGCGTATAGGGGCTTTAACCCAGCTAACGAATCCGGAAGGTAGAGAAAAAGAGGGGATGAACTGCTTAAGGGAAGGGAATTTTAATCCTTTCGATAGCGCTTTGAATTTGTTGGTTACCTTTTGCCTTAAGTTTTGAATTCCTGTTTTTGCATTACTAAACTTTTGGACTACTCCTTGCCACTTGGACGTGATTGCATTTACAAAAGTGGGTATGCCGATGAAGTTGCTAAATTTAACCGCAGATTGGGTGATACTTTCTTTGACAGCATTGTTGAAGCGTTTTACTCTTTCTGTTTGCTTATGTATAAACCGTTTACAGGCATTTGTGATTGCTTCTTGGCGGACTTTGATTCTTTTTGCAATTCGTTGGATAAATTTTGTCGCGCGATCGACATGAGGGAAAACATAGGCTTTATATAAGTCATAGATTGTTTTCTTTACTGCATCGGTAATACGGCGGGGCAGGCCCGTTACGAATTTGTAGGTGCGATAGATTTTCAATGCCGTATTGACAATTGCTTGGCGCCAAGGAGCTAATGGTTCATCTGTAGTTAAGCGGCCGTACACAAGTCGCGTCGTTTTATTTTTTGCAGTTTCCGCAACTTTTTTTAACTTTGTGCGTACTCCTTTATTTAATTCTGATAGCCATTCTTGTAGCGAATTCTTTTTTTCTGCAGCTTTTTCTTTAAGCTGATTCCATAAAGCCTTCATTTTTTTAAACGGATGTTTAAGAATGACAAGCAACCCTTTAAAATTTGTCAGCGTCTTAAAGATCCGGCTTTGTTCCCGCTTCAGCACTTTAACTAATTGCTGCATTTGTCTAAAAAATAGCATAGCCCATTCTTGCATGGGGCGAAAACAATGCTTTAACGCATTTCCTAAAAGCTGGCAGGAGTTGGGTATAAGTTGTGTGGCGACCCATTTAGGGAAGCTATAAGCGATAAGATATGTGGGTACGGCAACAGCCATAAAAACGAATTTCCCTGCTCGCGCTACAACGGGTAATTTATCTTGGGTAATGCCCCCGGCATTGATTTGCAGACGATTGATTATCTCTGCATCAATCTTTTCCTGCGAAGATTCGAGCGTATCCTTTGAACGGACTGTCATCGAACGGAAAACTTCTTCAGGATCTTTCAATTTATTAGCTGTGAAAGAGCTGAAACGGTCCGCCGAGGCGTCATATCTAGAAATCGAATCGTGGGACATTAAACCTCCTTTTGAAATATTAATTATAAACCACGAATGTAAATTTTTTATTAAGATACAGGGTATTCACACCCAGGACGGGAGAATTTTCAGCGTAGTTTATCTTTGGGCTTATCCGCAAGAAATTGTACATTATGCGAGTTAGGATGCAATAGATAGTTGCGCATATAGGAAAAATCCCTTAAACTACTTAGCGTTGTCAATTAAGGAGCACAGCAATGGTTCGTATCAGCAAGCAAAATGAACGCCGCCAGAAAAGCCCCCGTAGGCACAAAAAACCTATGAAGAAAACAGGCCCATTGAAGGATAATCTGTCTATAGGTTATAAGCCCCATGCAAACGCATTGGAAGGGGATTTGGCAAAATTAATGTTTATTCCCAAATTGGGTTAATTTTAACACGGCAGGATAGAGAAAATGTCCAGACATCCAAGCTTTGGAAAAGCAAGTAAATCAGTAAAAAAACGCAATGTACTTAAGCGTTTTGAGCGTGTTGACGCTCTGAAAAAATTAGGCCATTGGGACGAAAAGACCCAAAAACGCGTCACCGGTTTGCCAAAAACAAAAGTGGCATAGTCATTCCATTAAGGATTGAAAAATCATATTTGGAAAGAAAAGAGGTTTATTATTTGAGTTGTAGGCTGCTTTTAAAGATGCCTCATTAAATAATAAACCTCTTTTTGCTCTTCCGCAATCTCCTCATTATAAGATTATTATGGATATAAACAGCGTTACGATCGATGTTGTCGATGAACAGAACGATTTCGTTATACAGCCGGAACAGGTAAAAGCTATAGTTAAGGAAGTGGTACTCTTTGAGGGTCAAAGATTTAACGAAGTGGCAGTGTTTTTTATCACCAATGAAAAGATGTGTGAAATGCATGCAGAATTTTTCGACGACCCATCACCTACAGACTGCATCTCATTACCTATGGATGAAGAAGAAGGCGACGGTTATCGTCACCTGGGAGAAATTTTTGTCTGTCCTTTTACCGCTAAAGAATTCGTTTCGTTACACGGAGGCTCTTGCGAAGAAGAGGTGACTTTATATATTGTGCATGGATTACTTCATCTTATGGGGTATGACGATATTGACGAAACCGACGAAGCAGCTATGCGTACTGCAGAAGCTCGTCATTTAATGCATTTGAAGGAGAGGGGACTTTGTCTTTCATCACTTTAGCTTTAGCTACAGTTGTGTTGTTGATTGGTACGTTTTTCTTGTCCCTCTTCAGTACCGCATTTCGAAGAGTCCATAAAAAAAGTTCGCAAAAGTTACTGAAAAGTATTGGAAACCGCTTTTTCTATCGATCTATCCATAATACATTTTTCGATAAACATGAATATGAAGGCATTTTCTTCGGTATTATCTGTACTCTGAATGTGATTCGTTTTGCCTATGCTGCCTTCGCTATCCTGCTGATGGTGGATCTGGGAGTATTTCCTATCGAAAAGATCGTCAATGCCGAACTGCCCCAAGACTCTTTGTCCTTATTCTGGGGGATTATTCTCCTTCTTGTCTTCGTGATCGCTTCCTTTTTAGTGGGCGATTATATTCCTCGCGTACTGGGAACCCGCTCCTCCGAGTGGGCCTTACGCTTTAGCGCGCCCATCGCAAGCTTTTTCATGACGCTTGTCTTTCCGATTACTTTTATTTTCTTGACCGTCCTGCAAAAATTGTCCCGCTCTGTCTACTTTGACCATTTGCACGAGCCTACAGCTCAAACGAAGCAAGAAATCATCGACATGGTCCAAGAGACGGATATGACGGATAGCCTGGATAATCAGGATAAAAAGCTCATTTCCTCTGTCCTTAAGTTTAAAGAACATTTAGCACGTGAAATTATGGTTCCGCGTGTCGATGTTTTTGGAATTACTGTGGAGACGAGTATTAAAGATGCGGCCAGTGCGCTGCATGGAGAAGGGTATAGCCGTGTTCCAGTCTACAAGGGTAATCTGGACAATATCATCGGCATTCTGATGTATAAAGATGTCCTCCAAAAATACATGGAATATGAGCAAAGTGGTAATGACGAGAAAATTCTCGCTGCTTCAGTCGAAACTATCATGAAAGCGCCATTATATACTCCCGAGACAAAGAAAATCTCCAACCTCCTGCAGGAATTCCGTAAAAAACAGGTTCACATTGCTATTGTTGTGGATGAGTATGGCGGGACTGAAGGTTTAGTTACCATTGAAGACATTCTAGAACAGATTGTAGGTGAAATAGCTGATGAATATGATGAGGAAGAAGAATCCTTTTTCACTCAAACGGAAGGCGGCTGGATCGTTGACGCTAGAATGAGCATCATGGATGCTGAAGAGCAATTGGGGATCAGAATTCCACAAGATGGGGATTACGATACTATCGGCGGCTATATCTATCACGTGGCCGGAACGATTCCATCGCGAGGTTTCGCAATCCATCATGATGAATTTGAGCTTGTAGTACTCCGTTCCAGCGAGCGCCTAGTCGAGAAGGTACGCATCAAGCCCACACCTGGGTCTGAACTGGATGAGTACGACGAGGAGTAGGCCTTCTAGGTAAGGATGAAACCCTCTAAGTCTTCGTCCGGGATATTCTGAGCTGTTGCTTCGGTTTTCGGCTTTGAATATTCCGGAATCGTGTGTTTAAGCCAACCATCGCTTTTGCTAATAGTCACCATTTTAGCTTCGTATGCTAAACGTAATTCTTGTTTAATCTCTTCTTCGTACTGGGCTCTGTTTTTCTCAAGAAGCTCTTTTTTGATTCGGGCTTCAATATCTTCTAAGACTCTTCGATTGCTTGAATATTTAGTATATAGTGCTTCAATGATATGGCTTCCGTCACCTTCTGCACGTAAGGTAATTCTTCTTTTTGTTTCGTCGGTAACTTTCAATTTCATTTCTTCTAAATTAGTTATCAAGGTAGGAATATATTCTTTCTCTGCCTTCTCTTGAAATAGGAGTCCTGGCAGGGTAGAGGATTGATACTTATTCAAAATATGCAGGAGAATAATATCATCCGTTTCTTTTGCATGACTTTCTACGAAATTCATAAAACTACTTCCATCCAAATCAACCTTTGCAAAGGGAATTAACAGTTTACCGAGTCTTGGGCAGCAACGGACTAAATCAACACACGCTGTAGCTAAAAGCTTTTTTTCTGCAAACCAAGGTACATTAGAAGATAGAGTGAAATATAAGAGCTTATTAAAGTAGGCGTCGACCTGGAATCGCACTTTTTCCGCACGTGAGTACATGTTATTTTCGATGAGCCTTAAAATATTTCTGAGGATTGTATAGGCTAAGCTTAGATGACAATTTACTGGAGATGTAAGTAAGAGCAAATTATCTTTGAATATCTCATAAGGAAGATCTGATTTACAGGAGGTTAAAAAAATTACAGTATCTAGGGTTTCTAGAGCTTCTATAAAATAATATTTTGCAAGGAATTGCCTCCCTTTGAGGAGCTCCACTAGTGATAGCTTGCATAACAAGGAAGAATCTTTTCTAACGATGACATAAAGAACAGCATGGAAAATTTGCTCAGTAAGAACGGAGGTATCAAGTTTAAAACCCATTTGTTTTTTACTTTCCGAACTCATCACACTATATACTTGAATATCATCCCATATGACATAACCGAGAAAAAGAAACTCTCCTATAAAAGGGCAAAGTGGATTGGGCTTCATTCGATTTTTTATTATCTGTGCAAAATCATCCCAAGCTTTTTGTTCAGGGATGATCTTAAGCAGGTCCACTATAGGAATTTCCGTGGGTGGTTTAATGCGGGAGGCTATACTAGCATCTTGAAATGATATCTCTCTATAGGCATCCATCGCTATTTCGACTACACCATACCCCGACGGGACAAAATGTGATTCCCGTAATTCTTTGGGTAAAAATGCTAAATGCGTGTTAACACGAACATCTTGCGTAGAATAGCGTATTTTTATCTGTTTTCTTAAGATGACTTCAATCAGTTGCAATAGGAAGGGTGCACCTTTTCCTGATACAATCATTTTTCCTAATGGTTTGCTTATAGTGGGTTCTCTTTTCAGTGAGTAAAAGATTTCGTAACAAACTTCTAAAACTTTTCTATGAAAATAGTCTGTTAGTTTGGTTTTATTACAATTAATGTCTATTTTCTCAATTTGATTGTAATATGAGTTTAGTAGTGATTCAGTTAACCTAGTTGTATTATCATCGAAAATAAAAGGTAGTGCTGACACAGAAGTAGTTTCAACGCCTTTTGCACCCATATGCACCTCTTAGAACTTAAATTCTATATATTAACAATATTTGTCTCTAGAGTATACTCCTTTCTTATTCAGTTGGAGTTGTAAATGCATTTAATTCGATATATATTTCTAGTGTGGATTTGTTTGCAATCCCCCGTAGAGGGGGTTCTTTCAATCGACGATTTAATAGCTACTTCTACAGACAAAAAGAAGGAAGAATGGGAACAGCCCCAAAATCCTGCAACCCTCAATCCTAGTTGGTGGGATTATTATACTGTAGGGGGAGAAGACTTAGAAAAGAGAATAAATGCTTCTAAAGACTATTTCACCCATTTAAGTGACATTGCTCCGGAAGAAAACCGTGAAGAGATCAACGGATATATTCAGAAGATCCTTATTAATTTAGATGCGCTTCCAAAGCTTCGTGCACAAACAATACCGAAATTTCAACCCACACCTTTTCTCGATGAATACACTTTAGACCAGCTTCTAGATATTGTATCTAAAAGGAAACAGCTGGAAGCATTGTCCTCTGAAGAATCTAAGGAGCTTCAACAAGATCAAGATAGAGCAAAAAAGGTCAAACACCACATTGATGTACTATTAGCAGGCTATATTGATTTGAAATCACAAAATGTTCAGAAAGAGATTGCTGGCCTTGAAATGATGTCTCTGCGGATCGCCTTGGCTATTTCCGAGGAAAATATTCGTTTAATGGGGGAAAGGACAGCGCAATACCATGATGAGATTGTCCATCTAAAAAATGAGACTGCCTATGCAAAAGGGCGCTTGAATGTAGGTTCCGTAAATATTTCTCAACTGAATAAAGATTTAGCCATCGCACAGGATACGTTGAAGCATGCTCAAGATTTAGCATTGAACTCTGAAATGAATGCTTTGGGTATAGTAGGGGATGATCATCTAGAAAGAGCTGTCAACTTTATGCAGCTGCAGAGGTCAGTTCTAGATAACGCTAAAGAGGCATTAGCTCAGGCGAATGTGATTTTTATCAGTGCCAAACGTGCGCTTGTTCATTTGCTGGAGGATTCTGCAGAAGCTCCCCAAAATGAATTGACAGAAGATTTGACCGCCTGGCAGGGGGAACTTAAGTTTATCAAAGATCAGGTAGAGGACTGGATAAGTAAAACGGAACAAGAGAATGACCGCTCAATGCTGCCCATTACGCTTGCTGAAGATGCTCCTCTAGCTCAAGTAAAAGAGAAGGACAGAATCCAGCAGTTACGAACGAAAACTGTTCAAGAAACTATTGAGGTCTTAAACCAGCTTAAATTGAAGCTTAACTTTGATGAGTTGTTGATCAGAGATATCAATGAGAGAATGCAGAAAAAAGAAGGAGCAGCTTTTTCATGGTTCTATGCTGTGTTAGGGTTTGTGGAGGAATGCTGCCAACCTATCTACGGATGGTTGTATACGCCTTTGCTTAAAATTGGCGGTGTACCTTTAACAGTCGTTAGCTTGCTAAGGCTAATTCTAATTATAGGTTTAACCTACGGTTTATCCTTATTGCTGAGAAGGATTTTAAATAGAGCTAATAAAAGTAAAATGCATATGACGGATGCTTCCGTGTTTATTATTGACCGTATGGTGCATTATCTGGTGTTGATCATTGGATTTGCTTTAGCATTAGCATCTATAGGTTTAAGTTTAAGTAGTTTAGCGATAATTTTAGGCGCGTTGAGCGTCGGTATCGGATTCGGCTTGCAGAATATTGTGAACAACTTTTTCAGCAGCCTCATCATCATGTTTTCTCGCACTCTTAAAGTTGGCGACGTCATAGAAATAAATGATAACAGCTATGGCCAGGTAACAGCAATCAATGTGCAGAACACTGTGATCCATACAAATGACGGAATCGATGTTGTCATTCCTAACTCGGAGATAATGAGCAGCCGCCTAGTGAACTGGACATTGAATGATAACTTCCGCCGTGTGCACATTCCCTTCTCCGTAGCTTATGGCACAGATAAAGAACTTGTGACAAAAGCCGCCATAGAAGCAGCTGAAAAGGTTCCTTGCACAGTGAAAAATGCTTCGTATGTGAAGGAACCTCAAGTTTGGATGGTAGGATTTGGCGACTGTGCCATTAATTTTGAACTCGTTGTCTGGGTCAACGTTTATGGGTTTGGACATAGAGGTTCCATGAAAGCTTCCTATCTTTGGGAATTAGATAATGCCTTAGCTAAGTACAAAATTGTCGTACCTTTTCCACAACGCGAAATAAAAATCATTAGAGCTAGTGATCTAAATGACGATGAATTACACAAAGTCGTACCGGTAGAAGGGCTTGGCATTAAAAATGCAAATTAAAGAGCGTAAATGGAGGGTTTTATGAAGAAACTACTTTTATTGATCCCCATAATGCTCTTAGTTGGAACTTTAAATGCGCAAGAATTCGGCCCTCCTGGTCCACAAGGAATGACTGGTCCGATGGGTCCAGCAGGCCCTCCTGGTCCACAGGGGATGACTGGTCCGATGGGACCTGCCGGCCCTCCTGGTCCTGCCGGCCCACGAGGAATTCCTGGTCCGATGGGGTTATCTAGTTCAGGTGGTGCAGACGGCAATTCAGCTAGGTCTATTTCCCTGCCTGAAAATGCTGAAGGATCAATGTTAATTCTTACCGGTCTTATCGATGGCTCCAAAAAAGAAGGCGAAGGACCTGGGTACTCCTATGCTGAAATAGAAGCAGAAAATGCTGCGCCTAACGAAGATGGTAGCACGGGACCAAAGCGATATAAAATCACTTTCAAACAGATGGTTTTACCGGTGGTTATTTTAGCTCCTGAACCCAACACTCTTGAGGATGAGAAACATGTGGTTATCACAGAACGTCATCCTTCGGAATTGATCATCGCGGCTTCAGATGGCATAGAATTTATCTATTTCACTGCGATGGAGACAATCGGTAAATAAGTTCTTTACCTCTGCATTTTTTATTAGCTGCAGAAGTTTAAATGCATTGATGTTTCCAATTCCTTATTCAATATTCTTTCATCTATCATTTCTTTCTAAAATGATAATTTCAGGTTGCACCCTTTGAAAAAATATTTTACAAATAGCGATGTTCTATCTTAGGAGATTTACATGCTATTAAGAATTATTTACACACTATGTGCAGTACTGCTTTGTGCCTGCAGCGGATCAGACAATGTTGTCAAAGGTTCCGGAAAAATTGTTAAAACAGACCGGACAATGAATGAGTTTACTAATATTGAATTGATCGGCACAGGTACTCTGGTGCTGAAACAGGGAGACAAACCTGCTCTTACTATCGAAACTGACGACAACCTAATAGAATATATTAGAACAGATGTAAGCGGTGGTACTCTTTATATTGAAGTTTTGAAAAATGCTACTCTATCGCCCTCAAAAGGGTTACTTTATTTTGTTACAGTGAAAGACTTAAATTCTGTTAAAGTTTCAGGCGCTGCCGTCCTAAGGACATTAGGAGAAATTGAATCCAATGCGTTAACTGTTTCACTTTCTGGCGCAGGCACTTTGAATATGACTGTCGATGCTAAAGAATTAAATGTACAGATATCCGGCACCGGCGACGCCATCTTCAAGGGTGAAGCTAAACAAGAGAAAATTGATGTCTCTGGCGCAGGAAGCTTTAAGGGCTTTGACCTTGTATCAAAAAACGCAAGTGTTTCCATGAGTGGCGTGGGCAATGCGGAAATTAATGCTTCTGAAGCATTAAATGTGGAAATATCAGGCGTTGGCTCTGTCTTGTATAAGGGCACGCCATCACTAAAGCAAAACATTACCGGTGTAGGTGCAGTTCGTCACGCTGAGTAGGAGGGCCGTTAATGAATGACGAAAGCAAATTGCTGAGTTCGCCTAAGGACCCCTCACAAAATTTTATGGAGCATCTTCCGCTACCTTTGGATGCATTTTTTCAGCCAAAGTCAGTGGCAGTCGTTGGTGCCAAAGATGATGTGGGGAGCGTCGGGAGAACGATGATGGCCAATCTGCTCTCGGGGGGATTTGACGGGGAGATCTACCCCGTCAATCCCAAACGATCAGAAGTCCTCGGTAAAAAAAGCTATCCCACAGTAAAATCTATCCCTGCACAAGTCGATCTCGCAGTCATTATCACACCGGCATCCACAGTTCCTAAAGTCCTTGAAGAATGTGCAGAAGCAGGCATAAAAGCTGTAATAATTATTTCTGCCGGATTCAAAGAATTAGGGGATGCAGGCTTGGCCTTGGAAAACCAAGTTTTGGAAATCGCTTCACGGAAGGGTATACGCATCATCGGACCTAACTGTCTAGGTGTAATGAACCCTGTATATGGGTTGAATGCCACCTTTGCCAAAGGAATAGCTCAGCCCGGCAACATTGCTTTTATAAGTCAGTCAGGGGCTATGTGTACTGCTGTACTGGATTGGAGTTTTGAAGAACGTGTAGGTTTCAGCGCTTTCGTTTCCATAGGTTCCATGGCCGATGTAGATTGGGGCGATCTCATCAGTTACCTAGGGGCTCAATCTTCCACTCGCAGTATATTAATTTATATGGAAACAATAGGGGATCCCCGTTCTTTTTTATCTGCTGCGCGTGAAATTGCCTTAGAAAAGCCCATCATCGTAATAAAGCCCGGCCGCAGCGCACAAGCTGCCCACGCAGCAGCTTCCCATACAGGTTCATTAGCAGGTAGCGATGAGGTCTTTGATGCAGCGCTGGAAAGGGTAGGAGTATTGCGCGTTAATACGATTAGCGAACTTTTCAGCATGGCCTCCGTCTTAGCAAAACAACCTAAGCCTAAAGGACCGCGTCTCTCTCTAGTGACAAATGCAGGAGGTCCCGCTGTACTTGCTACCGATGCCACAGTGATTAGTGGGGCGGAGTTGGCTGTACTTAACCCCAAAACTATTTCGGCTTTAGATAAATTCCTTCCGGTCGCGTGGAGCCACGGAAATCCTGTCGATATTTTAGGGGACGCACGGCCTGAACGTTACAGTAAAACGATGGAAATCTTAATCAACGACGATGCGACAGATGGAATACTTGTCATTCTTTCGCCGCAAGATGTAACTGATCCGATAGGGACGGCAGAATGTTTACGTCATTATGGAAAAGGATCTGCAAAGCCAATTCTTGCGAGTTGGATGGGCGGAGCAAGCGTCAGGCCAGGTGCTGAGATGCTGAATAAGTCGGGTATTCCTTCCTTTGAATACCCTGACGAAGCTGCGTGGACTTTTGCCACTATGTGGAGATATAGCGACCACTTAAAAACACTTTACGAGGTTCCTGCGCTGCGTAATACGGAAATCAAAGATGAAGCACGCAATGCTGTAAAGGCAATTATCGATAAGGCGCGCCAAGAAAAAAGGACCCTTTTAAATGAATATGAATCAAAAAATATTTTGGAACTTTATAAAATTCCGTGCGTTGAGACCCGTATTGCAAAAAATGTCCAGGAGGCTGTAGAAGCGGCCCGAACAATGCCTTTTCCTTACGTAGTCAAGCTATTTTCACACACCATCACACATAAGACTGAAGTGGGGGGTGTTAAGCTTAACCTTAAATCAGAAAAAGAAGTGGAAGAAGCCTTCAATGCTATATTGCAGTCGGTCACAGAGAAGGTGGGAAAAGAACATTTTGAAGGGGTGACAGTCCAACGGATGATTCCCCGCGACGGCTACGAAATAATTCTGGGTAGTTCGACAGATGCTCAATTCGGCCCCGTACTACTTTTTGGCACAGGTGGTCAGTTAGTAGAAGTGTATAAGGACAGTGCGTTAGGGCTTCCACCGCTGAACACAAATCTTGCCCGTCAGCTTATGGCCAAAACAAAAATTTATGAGGCTTTGAAAGGAGTGCGGGGACGCAAGTCAGCTGATATGCCATTGTTAGAGAAGGTTCTAGTGTCTTTTTCCCAGCTAGTTGTAGAACATAAGTGGATCAAAGAATGTGATATAAACCCTTTGCTGATAGGTCCGGAGCATCTTATAGCCGTAGATGCGCGAATTTTACTGCACGATTGCGAAGAAAAAGACATTCCAGCATTAGCGATCCGTCCTTATCCCATCGAGTATATCTCGAAAGCAAAATTAAAAAATGGCACAGAAGTCTTAATCAGGCCTATCCGTCCAGAAGATGAGCCAGCTATGGTAGTCTTTCATAGGGAACTTTCAGAAAACAGCGTTAGGCAGCGCTACTTTGAATTCATCAGTTTAGATAAAAGGGTTGCCCACCAGCGACTATCCCGTATTTGCTTTACAGATTACGACCGTGAAATTGCATTAGTCGCTGAAATGGAACACCATAAACAAGGCTCTCTCTCTATCATCATGGGTTTTGCCCGGATCTCACGCTTAGCAAACCGTGAAGAAGCTGAACTCAAGATGATCATTGCCGATGCATACCATAATAAAGGCCTAGGAAATCTCTTCATCACTCGACTGCTTGAAGTTGCTAAGCAGGAAAATATCAAACGAGTGTTCGCTCTTGTCCTAAGTGAAAATGAAGGGATGATCCATCTTTGTCAAAAGAAGGGGTTCAAAAGAATTCCTCATCCAGATCCGCTCCTTACAAATCTAGTGTGTAATTTGTAAAATTCAGCTATCGTCTTTATTTCTATAAGTTTCAGATGGCAGAAACAATATAAAAATTATTATTATGATAATATTGGGAGTGTACCACCATGGAGAAATCGATGGAAATATTACTAAGTATTTTGATCAGTGCAATTGCAGTATTTGTAACTGCTTACATCCTACCAGGTATTGCTCTGAGCGGCTTTGGAACAGCTATCGTATTAGCGATCGTACTAGCCGTAATTAATTCATTTATTAAGCCTGTTCTAATTATTTTGACATTACCAATCAACATTTTGACTTTAGGTTTATTTACCTTTGTCATCATGGCGCTTCTTGTCATGCTTGCGAGTGCTATTGTTCCCGGCTTCTATGTTGCAAGTTTTTGGTGGGCGCTACTCTTTGCTATTGTGCTAGCAGTAGTAAACAGTGTATTAGGGGGTTTTAAGATGGTTTGATTATGCAAAGTTTTCGACGAGAGCCTATCAATCTCTCCCACCAGAGTCTACTCCATAACCTCTTCTGGAAGATGGATATAGCTTTGTCCGAGAATACTTTTGCAAACGTCTACCTTTTCCGGGAAAAACACCGGTATGAGGTTTTGATCGGAGACCATCTCTACATTAAGGGCACTCACCATGATAACGCTTCGTATATCATGGTGACGGAGCCCATCTATCAACTTCCTAAACTAGAAATCCTCCAACTTCTTACTGAAGTAGACTTCCTTTATCCTATTCCGTTAGCCTGGAAATCCTACTTCTCACCGGACATTTTTAGCATCGAAAGCAAGGATGAAGATAAGGATTACGTTTTTACATTAGAAAAAATGCGCCGCTATCCCGGAAGGAAACTGAGTGGAAAACGGAACCTCGTAAAAAATTTCTTAGAGAATAATACTCCCATTGCAGAAGTCTTAACTACTAAACACATCCCTGCAGCAAAACAAATTCTTGAAGAATGGAACAATTCACTTGAAGAACCCCAAACAACAGACTACGACGCTTGCATGGAAGCTCTAGACTTATGGGGGAAAATCGACTGCCTTAATGGAAGAATTTATTTTATTAATGACAAACCGGTAGGCCTCATCATCGGCAGCTTGCTTAATCCGCGCTGTTATGTGATTGATTTCATGAAAGGCAACAAAGCGTATAAAGGTTTATACCAATACTTGTACCAAGACTGCGCCCTACATTTGTCAGATGTCATTGAATACATAAATTTAGAGCAGGATCTGGGAAAACCCCAACTGGCCCAAGCTAAACACTCTTACGAACCTGATTGTTTTTGCTCTAAGCTGCGTATCTCTTTGGTACCCGGAGTTAAAGAGAAAATCATCTCTGGAATCGCCATTTCTAATATGGCTTGGGAAGGAAATGTCGAAGATGTTCTTTGCTGATAGATAAAATTGCTATCCTAAGCTAAAGTGATTCCAAAAGGAGAACAAAATGGCCAATAGACGACCAAAAATACTAGCCTTTGCAGGCAGCCTCCGTAAGGATTCAGTCAATAAAAAGTTGATTCAGGTAGCCCAGAAGGGCGCAAAAGATGCCGGCGCAGATGTGACACTCATCGACTTGAAAGATTTTCCCCTGCCCATCTACGATGGGGATATTGAAGACAAAAACGGTCAGCCGGCAGAAGCCGTAAGGTTAAAGAAATTAATGATGGAACACGATGGTTTTCTCATCGCTTCTCCTGAATACAATAGCTCCATTTCAGCTGTTCTTAAAAATGCATTTGACTGGGTATCGCGTCCAGTACCGAATGAAGAGTATTTAATAGCCTTTAAAAATAAGGTTGCAGGTTTGCTGACTGCTTCTCCAAGTTATATGGGCGGCATCCGCGGCCTCGTTCATCTTCGTTCAATTCTAGGAAATGTCGGCACTCTAGTCCTGCCCGACCAATTTACTATTGCCAACGCCTATGAGGCTTTTGATGAAAATGGCAATTTAAAAGATACCAAGAAAAGGGACCATGCGCTTAAAATAGCTGCTGATTTGGCAAACATTATAGCCAAACTTCAAGCTGAACAATTAGCGGTAAGATAATCCTATTTCATGACAGTTCTTTTAACATGCAATGCAGTAAGCAAAGCTCATTCCCATACGGTCCTATTTGAATCACTGACAATCACAGTCAATCGGGGGGACCGTACGGGAATCATAGGTCCCAACGGTGCAGGTAAATCTACCTTAATACGCATGATTGCAGGCGAGGAAAAGCCTGATACCGGTGAGATTGTCTCCAGACAGTCCATTCGCATCGGATACGTACCGCAAATTGCCCACTATCCTGAAAAGGATGTCCTCCAAACAGTCATCGACGTTCTCGTTGCAGCCCACTATCTTCACACCGACGAAGAACGTTCTTTGGCAGCTGAAGTTATCCTGACGAAAATGGGCTTTACAGATATGTCAGAAATAGCTTCTAAATTATCAGGAGGCTGGAAAAAACGCCTAGACTTAGCACGCGCCCTCGTTCTGGATCCGGACGTCCTTCTCTTGGATGAGCCTACCAACCACCTCGATATCGCTTCCATTGTTTGGTTGGAAAACCTCCTGCTCCGCTCCAAAATTACATTCATACTCATCAGCCACGACCGACTATTCCTTGAGCGTGTAACTAACCGCATCATAGAACTTAACCGCGCCTTTCCTAAAGGACAGTTTTCTGTAGATGGCAACTATGCTGAGTTTTTAGAGCGCCGTGCAGACTTCTTAACCTCTCTTGAACAATATGAACAAGGTCTGCGGTCTAAAGTCCGCAACGAAGTGGCCTGGCTGCGCCAATCTCCTTCTGCCCGTACAACTAAGCAACAAGCCCGTATCAACCAAGCACATGCCTTGCAAGGTGAGCTGCAATCGCTAAAAGCCATTAAAACACGCCCCAAAGAAGAATGGCAGTTTGATAATGCCGGTCTGCAATCCCGTAGAATGGTGAGCGCCAAAAACCTTGCCAAAACGCTCGATGGAAAACAGCTCTTTAAAAATCTCGACGTATTACTTTCACCTGGTGTGCGCCTCGGTATAGCAGGAGATAACGGTTCCGGCAAAACAACCCTTTTGCGCATCCTTGCGGGTGAGCTTGAACCCGATCAAGGAAACGTTAAATATGCCGACGGTATCCGTATCGTCTACTTTGATCAGCACCGCGAAAAACTAGATGACAATCAAACTCTTAAAGATTGCCTAGCACCTAACGGGGATATGCTGGAATACCGTGGAAAACCTATCCACGTCAATGGTTGGGCTCGTCGCTTCCATTTTAAACAGGAGCGTATGCTGATGCCCGTCGGACAGCTTTCCGGTGGTGAAAGGGCGCGTATACTGCTTGCCAGGTTAATGCTCCAGCCTGCAGACGTCCTACTCTTAGATGAACCGACAAATGACCTAGATATTGAAACTCTCGAAGTGCTTGAAGAAAGCTTATTAGAATTTCCCGGCGCTGTAGTCCTTATCACGCATGATCGCAGAATGCTCGACAATGTGTCTACGCAGATCATAGGATTAGGTTGTCAAGAAGAGGAATACTATTTCGCCGACGTAGACCAATGGGAAAAAGCCAAGCAACGCGCACGAACAAAATCTATGAAGTCCGCTCAAGTAAAACCAGTCGAAGAATTGCCAAAAAAACCTGTTAAATCTAAGTTGTCTTATAAAGATCAACAGGAACTTACAGCAATTTCCGGTAAGATTGAAGCCGCAGAGAAGGAAGTTGCAAGGCTTGAAGGACTTTCTGAGGATCTAACTGTTCAAGCTGATTTGAAACAGCTAGAGCAAATATGCAATGCGCTTTCCGCCGCTCATAAACAGGTAGACTCCCTTTACCACCGTTGGCAAGAATTAGACAACCTATAACCTATCATTGGACCCAATGAGTGCTGCCGTGTGATGTCCACAAACATTACAGGCAGCCAAAACGTTACTAGTGACGTTCCCAAGGGAAAATAACCCTCCAGTCATTCTTCATACTGACCACCAACCATTGATTATTTTCTGCTTCCCGCATCAACTCATTTGAAAACGTCCCGATAGGCGATCCTTCTCCATAAGCATACTCGCGGACAGCATCATCATGGTGCACGAGCAACTCTAAACGCTTGCCTTTACCTGCCTGCGTCCATTCCAACATCTGCTGATCTCCTGTAGAGTTGCCAAATGCTGCGATAGGGCGTTTCCCGATGATTAGATTAATACCCTCAGGCTTGCCTTTTTTATCATCGACAAACAGCATTTGGGGTAGCTTAAGCAAGTATGGCTTACCTTCGTTATATTGATACTCCACTTTTCCTGTAGAGCCGATCACACGCTCAGTGGGAATGCCGTAAACCTCTTCGGAATATACACGGATAAATTCCTGTCCTCCGCCTGAAACGATATATGTTTTGAATCCGTAACGATGGAATAAATCGATGACTTCAAGCATGGGTTGGTAGATAAGGTCTGTGTAACGTCTCTTATAGCGTGGATGTTCAGCAGTTCTTAGCCAATCAGATATGAGGGTTAGATACTTATCGACACTCATCCCTGAATGCGTAATAGCTATGATCTGTGCAATTTCCTGGGGAGACAAATGCCTTAGCCTTTGTTCATTGCCAGTAACAATGGAGAGAAAAGGCTCTTTTCCTTTCCATTCGGGATGTTCAGGGGCCTGGAGTTTGATATTGTCCATTGCATACATCCACTCTGTATAAGCGGGCTGCTCCACCCAAAGTGTCCCATCCTGATCAAAGGTTGCGATCCTGTCCTGTGGATGGACGTAATTTGCCCCGCCCACGACTGTGACTTCCTTAACAAAATCAAGAATTGCAGTTTTGGTCTTACCCTCATTCCAAGAGGGCAGCGGATCTATATCAGCAAAAGCTTTATGCGATGAAATGAGACAGAGAAAAAGCGAAACAAGGATCAGCGAAACGGAGAATTTAATGCGCATTGCACACAGCCTTAGCTTAGAGTAAATAAACAAATACACTAATACCAAAGAGAAGAACAAAAATGAAGGGAAAGAAAAAAGATAAAGAAAAAAAAAGACATAAGGACACTAAGGCCTTATGTCTTTTAAAAAATACTACCAGCTAGATTTTGTTACACCAGGTAACAATCCATCATTGGCCATTTGTCGGAAGCATAGTCTGGAAATACCAAACTTGCGCAAGTAACCGCGGCATCTACCTGTAAGGGAGCAACGATTACGTAGGCGAATTAGTGAGGAGTCGCGTGGCATTTTATTTAATGCGACGCGTGCTTCATGTCTCTCTTCTTCAGAGATTTTTACATCCAAGCTGCGCTCGCGTAAAGCTTTACGCTTCTCGTACTTGTTTTTTACAATGCGCTCACGGCGCTTTTGTTTTTCAACCGATGACTTTTTTGCCATGACTTAAAGTTCCTTACAAAAATTCTATTTTTTCAGAGCAGGGCCTTTTTGGCGTTGCTTGCGGTTAGGGTCTTTTTTATTGATCACGTAAAGGCGTCCACGTCTCCTTACCAGCTTGTCGCCTTTGGATGGATCGGCCTTGACTGAGGCTCTAGTTTTCATAACTTACTCTCGTGTGCGATTTAATAAATGATACGCTATGGGATTTATACTTCAAATGAGTGTTTCTTTTCAATCGAATTATCATTATTGCAGATTTTTATGGGAATGTGTATGATAGCAGCACAAATCTTTGATACCATAAGGATCTATTGTGAAACGCACATACCAACCAAGTAAAAGACGCCGTAAGTCGGAGCATGGCTTCCGCAAGCGCATGAGTACAGCTAGCGGTCGTAAAATCATTAACCGTCGCCGTCGTGCTGGCCGTAAATTCTTAACTCGCGCGTGAGTTTGACCCATTACGCTTTCCCCAAAAGCCTGCGCTTGCGTAAGAGACGCGAATTTTATCGCGTCTCTTGCAAAGCAAGCAAGATAGGGGGGAAGCTTCTATATATCGATTACTCTCCCAATAATTCCACCACTACTCGTTTGGGTATTACAGTAACAAAACGCTACGGTAAATCCTATGAACGCAACCGCTTTAAAAGACTTGTCAGAGAGGCTTTTCGCTTAACCCAAGCAAAGCTGCCCGCAGGACTGGATATTATTGTTAAACCTAGAACGTATGTTAAAGATGCACCCTTATGTGCTATCCAGAATGAACTTGTCCTATTGCTCAAACAAGTGAGAGTGGTAGATGAACCTAGAGTTGGAGAGCCTTAATCTAGAGCAACGACGTGCCGTCACTCACGTAAACGGACGATTGCTTATTCTTGCCGGCGCCGGCAGCGGAAAAACCCGTGTCTTAACTATGCGCATGGCTTATTTGATAAGAAGTTGCGGAGTATCCCCCAAAAACATCCTCGGACTGACATTTACAAATAAAGCTGCCGAAGAAATGCGCCATCGTATGGGCAGTCTCATCGATAAGAAAAGTGCAAAACAGGTCACCTTATCTACCTTCCATAGCCTTTGCATGCAAATATTGCGCAAAGAAATACATCATTTAGGTTATACGCCCCATTTCAGCCTCTATGACGAAAAAGATCTACAGCGCCTAATTACCTCAATAATACGTGATATTACAGGTATTCAAGGGGAATTGCCCTCTTTGGAGCCCACCTTATATACCCTACAAAAAGCCCGCAACCAAGGCTTGCAACCGGAACAGATTCAAGGAACCGGTTCCGATTGGCACGATAAACTTTCTCAAGATCTCTATTCTAAACTCCAGGTAAGCCTTAGAGCCTATAATGCAGTCGATTTTGACCATTTGCTGACACTGACAGTAGAAATCTTTGAGCGATTTCCCGTTATACTAGACAAATATCAAGAGCTATTCCGCTATATAATGATTGACGAATACCAGGATACTAACCCCGTCCAATATCGCTTAGCAGAATTACTTTCCTCTAAATATAATAACCTCTGCGTAGTAGGGGATGACGACCAGTCCATCTACGGATGGCGTGGGGCTGATGTTTCAGCTATTTTGAACTTTAGAGATGCAGAAGTTGTTACCTTAGAACAGAATTATCGTTCAACCAACACTATCCTGAAAGCAGCCAATACTGTGATTGCACACAATAAAAATCGGCATGAAAAAGCTCTGTGGAGCCAGAAAGGGGAAGGACAGTCGATCGAGATCTTTCATGCACCGACAGCAGTGCAGGAAGCTGAAGCCGTTGTTGCAAGACTAAATACACTTCGTGAAAAAAGAAAACTCACATGGAATGACATTGCCATCCTATACCGTTCAAATTCCATTGCAAGACCCTTTGAAACAGCCCTGCTTAAACAATTATGGTGCGACAGCCAAGGTAAATGGAACAAAGGGATTCCTTATCAAATAGTAGGGGGTCAGGAGTTCTATCAAAGACGTGAAATCAAAGACTTGCTCTGCTATTTGCGCATTATCGTGAACCCGCAAGATCAAGAAGCTCTCCTACGCGTCATCAACGTACCCCGCAGAGGAATCGGAGAATCTACCCTTGATTTACTGACAGCATATAATAGAAAAACCGATGTCCCCTTGTGGCAGCTCATCGAGACAGTCATAGATCCTTTTACACAAATTCCTCTAGCGGAACAAATAGGATCTAAAGCCTTGGGCGCGCTAAACGCCTTCTTTCTAATGGTTCAAAGTGCGAAAGAGCTATTCAAAAAAGAATCCCTACCCGTAGCGATGCGATCACTTTTAGATACGATAAGATATAAAAAAGCGATTGAAGAAGAAGTCAAAAGTGAACAAATGCGCGCTTTCAAGTGGTCCAACGTAGAGGAATTCATACAGTCGATGGAAGAATTCTCTACTTCTCAAAATGATGTTGCAGAACGTTTTGATCAGTTAGTAAGTTTTGTGGCTAACACATCCCTAGATGATAAATGGGATAATTCAGAAGGAAATAATCGCAATGTAGAAGCGATAAAGCTCATGACATTTCATGGCGCCAAAGGACTAGAATTTCCGGCTTGCTTCCTGGTTGGATTGGAAGATCATATTATCCCCCATGAAAAAAGTCTTAAAGATACCGGGCTCGAAGAGGAGCGCAGACTTATGTATGTAGCTTTGACACGTGCAAAGGAACATCTAACAATTAGTATGGCTACTCAACGCTCGCGCATGGGAAAAGAAGAATCGTCAAAACCATCGCGGTTTCTATTTGATATCCCCAAAGAGCTACTTAAAGTCACCGACTGGGAAAACCCTATCCCGGATACTGTATAAAATGCCTTAAGTTCTTCTCAATTGAGATTGTATATTGTCGATTGCTAAAGCAATCTCAGGCTTTACAGTTACAGGAGCAACTTGATAGGATTGTTGAGCATATTTAAGAGCTTTATCTAATTTATTATTATCCAAAAAGACCTGTGAAATAAGCATTTGAATGCGCCAGATATTGTCCTGATCCTGCTGCTTAAATTTATCTATATATTCAACTAAAGGAGAGACAGCGACTTCCGGTGTATAATGATCTTTTTCAAGCTCTGAACACCAGGTCTCAAACTCAATTAAAGCAACATCATAATGAATATGCTGCGTATTATTCGGATCATTGTTAAGGAGAGCCGCTTTAATATTTTTTGCCTCTTCCGTATTAAGTTTACCTTCTTCCGCCATATGGCGGAAGGTTTCTTTCAGAAAAAACACATTGGACTTGTCTTCCAGTCCAATAGCGACGATAGCAGCTGCATCGCCCTCACGTTGTAAAGTGCGTGCCTTTTCATACAATTTTTGCAGTTCAAAAGGAGCAAGCTGCGATTTACCCAACTCAGCCACACGTTTTTGATAGCCGCGATAATCGGTGACCATTTTCATGAGGTGGTTGTAGTACTCTTTAGGTCCTCCCTGACGGTAGCCGGTAGAACCTATTTGCTTACCGTTATCATCCAATACAAAGATCGTCGGGAAACTTCTCACATCAAACTTCTTGCGAAGCTCTTTATTCTGGGCTGCAGTCGCAGGATCAATAGGGGAATTCAATGGAAAATCTAGCTTTACAAAGATGAACTGTTGCGCTGACAACTGAGCAAATTCACTAGTATTCAAGACTTCTTCCTCTAGACGTGTGCACCAACCGCACCAATCAGAGCCCGTAAAAAACAGAATAATATTCTTAGAAGAGGACTTTGCCTGTTCTAGTGCTCTCTCATAATTGGTTTGCCAATTTACGCCGCCTTGATTATGAGTCTGGGTTGCTTCACAGCGACAAAAGACAGTAACAAACATAATACAGCTGACAACAAAAGTCAGAAGTTTCATGATATCCCCCTAAAGTTATGTGTATTGTGAACCAAAGTCCACATTTGCAAAGTCATTGTATGTGGCCGCCCCCATTTTTGACTAGTCGAGGTTTTATATAATGAATAGTTACCCTTCGACCATTATCGTACGCCACCGCAGAGAAAACTTAAAAAAATGTAGTTTGCGTGGTTTAGAAAAACGCACAGATTGCAAATTTTATCGCTATCCTAATTTACAACTTCCCCCCGCAGCGGGATATATTGTCCTAGCTTTGGATGCTCCTGTTCTAACAATGGATGATGCAGACAAAGGTTTACTTTTATTGGATGCAACCTGGCGTTATAGCGGAAAAATGCTCAAATGGGCCTCTAAAATTCCCGCACTAATTTATAGATCACTACCGGATAATTTACGTACTGCCTATCCGAGGCGGCAAGATGATTGCTCCGATCCAGAGAAGGGGCTTGCTTCTGTTGAAGCGCTCTATGCGGCCTACAGAATTCTAGATAGACCCACAGAGGGTTTATTTGACCATTATCACTGGGGAAGTAATTTCGTAGAGCTTAACTACCCCTCATAGCTAACCTAAAGCACGTATTTCCATCACTTAAACTTAGCCAATGGCAGTTTTAACAATCAAAGGAATTTAGAAAGAAGTCTAGTAGTAAGGAAAATCACGTCCTTCCGCATACACTAAAATATTCTATCCTATCCCCCATCATTAAGGGTGACGATCAGGACACAATCACAGGTCAAATTCAATAAATCTAGTTTTTGTTGAAAATTAGGGATTGCTAAGCTAGCATAACTCCAATTGTTGGGGCGGTATATTTACATATCCAACACAACTATTGAAACTATATCCAATTTAAAGGAAAACACAATGTACTATGCGTACGCAGCATCGATAGCCTGCGGTCTCATCGCGCTCCTCTTTGGCGCTTGGACCATTCGCAGCATCTTGTCGCTAAGTTCGGGCAACTCCGAAATGCAAAAAATTTCTTCCGCTATTCAAGAGGGCGCGCGCGCTTATCTTAACAGACAATATCAAGCCATCTCCCTTGTCGGCATTGTCATCTGCGCTCTCCTAACATACTTGTTGGGCTGGCATACAGGTCTTGGTTTTGTTATTGGAGCTGTCCTTTCCGGTCTCGCTGGCTACATCGGTATGAACGTTTCTGTACGTGCTAACGTCAGGACAACCGAAGCAGCTCGCAAAGGATTGGCAGAAGCTCTCAGCGTATCTTTCAAATCCGGCGCAGTAACAGGCCTCTTAGTGGTAGGCTTAGCTCTACTAGGCATTCTTTCCTATTATTTAATCCTTAGAGAATTAGGGGTTACCGGCCGCGAACTTCTTGAAGCTCTAGTTGCATTAGGCTTCGGCGCGTCCCTTATCTCCATCTTCGCACGTCTTGGCGGCGGCATATTTACCAAAGGTGCTGACGTAGGTGCTGACTTGGTAGGCAAAATCGAAGCAGGCATTCCCGAAGATGATCCGCGTAACCCCGCTGTTATTGCTGATAACGTCGGCGATAACGTAGGCGATTGCGCAGGCATGGCCGCAGACTTATTTGAAACCTATGTGGTAACTATCGTAGGTACAATGCTCCTAGCCGGCCTGTATTTCAAAGGCGCTCTAATGGAGAAAATGCTGTTTTATCCACTTGGTATCGGTGCAGTCTGTATCCTCGCTACTATCCTCGGTACCTTTTTCGTCCGTCTCGGACCAAAAAAGGATATTATGAATGCCCTTTATAAAGGCTTCGTCGCTTCAGCACTATTCTCTATAATAGGCATTGCAGGAGTAACATACGGGTTGTTTGGTTTTGATGAACCTCTAACCGGCGCTGATCAAAAAGCTCAGTTCACTGTTACAGGTTTAAAACTGCTCTACTGTACAATCGTCGGATTAGGCGTTACCGGCCTTCTGATGTTGATCACTGAATACTACACGATGACAACACACCGCCCTGTGCGTAGTATTGCGCAAGCATCTACAACAGGTCACGGCACAAATATCATCCAAGGTATCGCCGTTTCGATGGAAGCGACAGCACTTCCTGTCATCGTTGTATGCGCTGGTATTTTGATCTCTTTCATAATCGCTGGCCTCTTCGGCATTGCAATCGCTGCTACTTCAATGTTAGCCCTTGCTGGAATGGTTATTGCGCTGGATGCTTACGGTCCTGTCACAGACAACGCCGGCGGGATTGCCGAGATGGCTAACCTTCCTCCTGAAGTGCGTCGTACTACAGACGCTCTAGATGCTGTAGGTAACACAACTAAAGCCGTAACGAAAGGCTACGCCATCGGATCAGCCGGATTGGCTGCCATCGTTCTTTTCGCTGCCTTTTTGGAAGACCTAACACATTACTTCCCTATCAACGAATGCTCTTTCAACTTGGAAAATGCTTATGTCGTCGTCGGCCTTTTTCTGGGTGGACTCATCCCTTACCTATTTGCTTCCATGAGCATGATGGCTGTAGGACGTGCCGCAGGTTCTGTCGTTGTTGAAGTAAGACGCCAGTTCAAAGAAATTCCAGGCATTATGGAAGGTACAGCTAAGCCTGACTACGGTAGAGCCGTAGACTTGCTTACGCGTTCTGCAATTAAGGAAATGATCCTTCCTTCGTTGTTGCCAGTTTTGGCGCCTATCCTTGTCTATGCCGTCATAGCTTTCACCATTGGTAAAACCGAAGCATTTGTGACGGTGGGTTCAATGCTGTTAGGCCTCGTTGTCACAGGCTTATTCGTAGGTCTTTCCATGACATCCGGCGGCGGTGCTTGGGATAATGCTAAGAAGCTCATTGAAGAAGGTAACTACGGCGGCAAGGGTTCTGAAGCCCACCATGCTGCTATTACAGGGGATACTGTCGGTGATCCATACAAAGACACTGCCGGCCCTGCGATAAATCCGATGATCAAAATCGCAAATATCGTCGCTCTTCTGCTTTTAGCAGTTCTTGCTTCCTAATTTTTCAGCGCGCCGCTAGAAGCGGCGCGCTGAGATAATCTCTGATTTTCAATACTTTCAGGAAAAATATCTCACCTAAAGAGAATTGCCCTTGTGATAAATTGGCTGAATTAGGTATGTTAGTCATCGTCTTCAGTAATGAACTGAATGACACTAGGAAGCTTTCAAGCTTCTACCGTTGTTTTGACAGAGTGAATCAGCTTATATATAATATATACACTTGTGCGGTGACGAAAGTCATCGTATATAACGTGTCTTGTTGAAACACAAGACACAAACAATCATATCAAGTTTTTTTAAATTTATTAAGAATTTGATCTTGGTTCAGATTGAATGCTGACGGCGTGGATGAGGCATGCAAGTCGTACGAAATAGAGGGGTAACTCTCTATTTAGTGGCGGAAGGGTTAGTAATACATG
>JBAZCF010000014.1 GCA_041671045.1 Parachlamydiales bacterium | reverse complement strand
AGGTTGAATTGATTCAAAAGCCATAAATTAACTCACTTAATATTAAAAATTAACAACTCAATTCACACTTATAATGCCGGCATTGATAAACCATAAAACAAGTTCTAGGGACTTTGACATGCATGACAAAGTCCTTAGACATTAAATTTCTGTGATAGTTCTTTTCCAAATCAAGCTATAAGGACTCTTTTCTAGTTTTTCTGTAGTGGTCACCTCAGTAACACCCCATTCCATAATGTTATTCATTATAGAGGCTCCGAGCATAAATCCGTTCAAAGCAGAGAATGCTTTTGAAGCAATTCCACATACAGGAGATAAAGCGGATAACTGTTTATTTATGTGGCAAGCAATAGCTAACACAGAGGCGCCAAGACCTGAAATTTTGCTATAAAACGGATTGATCTCAGTAAATACATAAGCCGGGCGATTCGCTCTACGATCTATCGTAGTACCGGGTCCATTATGCCCATGAATAGTCACCTTTATTGGTTTTCCTTCAACTTCTTCTGCAATAAAGAATGTTGCACCCATACCTAAAATTGTTGTTGCAGCAAATAGGAGTGGGTTAGCCACTGCTGAAGCAACACAGCCCGCAATAAATAAAGGATTCTCTTTGCAGTAATTAATTCCCGGTTGGATTGAATCTAAACTCATTATTTATACCTTATTTTTTATTAACTTTTAAAACATAATATACTACGCATGAAATTAAGTAAATAAATAATTACACACTATATGTTTCTATAGATATATTTCATAGGTAAAGAACTTTAAAATTGATTTCTTGGATAAAGGACGTATTGTGACTATCACGTATTAATGAACGGCTTAAGACATTTCTTAAGCCGTTCATTAATACAGTGAAGATAAAACTAAAGGTCTTCTGGAGCTATATATTCGTGTTCTACCGGTTCTTCTTCCGGTGGTTCTTCTAAAGTTTTTTCAACAGCGCGCTCGTGTTCAAAAAACGTCTGAATAGCTTTTTCAAGCTCTCCTAAACCTATTCCGCCATTTGCTGAAATTTTGTAGAGGCAGCTATGGTCAAAAGGAAACTGCTGTTCGAATTCTACGGCATTGTGAATCCCCTCTTCGGTATCCATCTTATTCAATGCTACCAGCAAAGGACGATGCAGCATTTCCGGATTGTATCTTCTCAGCTCATCGATAATGATGCGTAGATCATCCGCAGGATGTCTTCCATCAATACCGGAAGCGTCAATGACGATTAACAAAAGCTTGGTACGCTCAATGTGGCGTAGAAATTCGAAGCCTAAGCCTCTGTCACGGTGTGCGCCTTCAATAATACCGGGAATGTCCGCGATGTAGATACGTGAGAGGTCGGGACAGACAATATGTCCGATGTTGGGGTGAAGCGTTGTGAATGGATAAGCGGCGATTTTAACCGGTACTGCTGTCAAAGCATTCAAAAGAGTGGATTTTCCTGCGTTAGGAAACCCGACCAAACCCACGTCAGCGATTAGCTTAAGTTCGAGCTCGATGGTGCGAGCACTGCCCATTGTTCCCATTGTAGCGAAATTGGGAGCTTGGCGCGTGGGAGTTTTGAAGCTCTCATTACCGCGTCCGCCTCTTCCGCCTTTACATGCAACCCATTGTTGTCCTTTTTCAATCATATCGCAAAGGATTTCTCCGTTGCTTGAATCTTTGACAAGGGTACCACAAGGGACTTTTAGGATAAGGTCTTGTCCGCGGCGGCCTTGACATTGGCTTGCACCGCCGTTTGCGCCGTTTTCAGCCTTTAATATCTTCCTATTACGGTACCAGTCCAGGGATGGGATTTGCTCGTCGGCAACGAGGATTACGTCTCCTCCTTTCCCGCCATTGCCACCACTAGGGCCCCCTTTAGGAATATATTTCTCTCTACGCCAGGCTACGACACCATTGCCGCCTTTTCCTGCGGAGAGCTGAATAACTACACGATCAACAAACATAAAATTTCATCCTAGTAAAAAAAAATGCCGCGCGGAAAGGTCCCCGGGCGGCATTTATCAACAAAAAAAGTTCCGTCTTTTATACGCCTGTCTCAATAGAGACCACGGTACGATTAGTCTTACGGAAAGTAACAACACCGTCAGCTAAAGCGAAGAGTGTGTCATCAGTACCGCGACCTACGTTCTTACCTGGATGCCAACGTGTACCACGCTGACGAACGATAATATTACCGGTTTTAATAATTTGTCCTGCGCCCACTTTGATCCCGAGTCTTTTGGATTCTGAATCACGACCGTTACGCGAAGAACCTTGTCCTTTCTTATGTGCCATGGTATTTTACTCCTTATGCAACAGGTGCGATAGCAGTGATTTTAACACGGGAATAGTGCTGGCGGTGGCCCCATTTTTTGTAGGAACGCTTGCGCACTTTGTATTTAACGCTGTGGATTTTTGGTCCAGCAACAAAGTCAACCAGTTCGCCTTTAACGACATAGCCGTTAACAAATGGAGAACCGATTAGAGAATTAGTTTCGTTTTGGATAAACAACACTTCGTTGAATTCGACAGCTTCGCCCAGTTCAACCGGGATAAGTTCGACGTCAATGAGATCGCCTATTGCTACGCGATGTTGTTTTCCACCCGACTTTATAATGGCATATGACATAATGTACTCCTATAAAATCTTGGATCAGTGCGGTGGCGACTGCCAAGGATTGCCAATGATTTTGCAAAACATAATACATGATATGGTAAATTAACGGAAAGTAAAAGAGATAATATGAACATAGTGCTTTTACAAACACGCCTCGCATTGAATGAGGTAGACCAGCTTTTAAAAGAGTTTCCCCAATACCTCTTTTTATCCTTAAGCGAAGCATCCTATACTACCCTAAGTCCTGAATATTGGGCACGGATAGAAATTGTGTATGGCAATCGGATGACTAGTGAAGACTTAACGCATGCCCACCAATTAAAATGGATTCATTTGCCTGGGAGTTTGACTAATCGAATTTGTTTATTCGAGATAGAGAAGCAGGGTAATGTGATTGTTACAAATACAAAAGATGAAGACTTAGTGCAGGTAGGCGAGTTTGTGATGGGATTAATCTTAAGTTTTGGCAAGTCCCTTTTCGTCTGGCATGAGCCTAATCAAAATCCTTCCCATGTTTGGAGCCATAAAGCTAGAGAAAATATGTGGGCTTTAAAAAATAAGACCTTATTACAGATAGGGATGCAGAAGACAGGGACAGAGATTGCGCGGCAGGCGGAATTTCGCGGCATGAAAGTGATTGGGCTAGACGAGAGAAAGTCATTTCAACCCCATTTTGCTACGATTGACTCCCTAGAGAATGCATCCACTTATCTGCCGCAAGCAGATGTTGTTTGCATCACATTACCCGCTACTAAGAAAAACTCAGGGTGGCTTGATAAAGCGAAGATCGACCTCTTAAAAAAAGGAGCGCTTTTGATCATTTTGGGGTCGCCTAAAGTGACAGATGAGGAGGCCTTGGTCGAAGCGGCACGCAGTGAAAGGCTACGCGGCGTTTGGATGGACATCCCTTTTCAAACTCCGCCCCCTGCAACGTCTCCCTTATGGAATACGCCTAATTTGTTCCTATCTCCCGAAATTGCACCACGGCCGCGCTTGCAGGAGAAGCAGTCATTCCGTATTTTCCGCTATAACTTAAGGCAATATTCCTTCGGCAACATTAACGATATGCGCAATATTGTCGATAAAGAGGCTTTATTCGCTTAGAAGATAGTAAGAAAATAAATTCAAATACAATATTAAATTAACACAACCTTATTACTTTAATACTATCATAGAACTATAAAGTAATAAGGATTACATGAACCCCCTAAGCAGTATTAGTTCAAGTTTTCAAGGTGTAGGCGAGATACTAGTCAATAAGTACTCCTTTTTCATGGAAAAACAATACAACTATGATCTCTGCTACTTCATAGATAACGCCAATGATGTCGCCACTTCTTTAGGTTCAGTCGCTTCTACCCTTTCTACAAAAAATGTCACTAATCTCGTAGAAAAAGCTGCTAAAAAAACCCAGCACTTCTTTAAGACGCCAGGTGTTCAAAAAGCTTTAAAAGTTGCCGGTATAACGCTCGGAATTCTAACTATCCCTGTAGCTATCAAATATATCTACGACGCTGCTGTTGAAATGATGGATGCTTATACCAAAAAAGAACATGAGTTTGTCTTTGATAATGGTATTGAAGTTGTGCAGGGAGCGGTTTACCTAGCCGGCGCACCTATCGGCATCGCAGCAGCCCTTGGCAGCAAATTCGCTATCCGTTGCCTACCTGGCTTCAATATCGCCACTTCTGTTATTTCGGGCTTGGGAATAGTCAAATATTTTGTGAATAGTGGTCAAGCAGTCTACGAAAAGTACAGTGCATCTCAGCTGATTTCCAAACACAGCATTGATGTTGAATACAAGGAAACTAAAGCGTACCTCGAGAGTATAACAGATAAAGAAGTCATGAAATATTACTGGGCCGACAAAGATTACCTTATCACTATGATGGAAGATCTTCAAAATGCTCCGGATGCTAAAAAAGAAAAGCTTTTAAAGCTTATCAATAAAGTGCAAAACGCAGCTATTTGCTCTCAATTCTTATACACTGCATCCAGCGCATTATGGCTGGCTTCGGGTCTATCCTTAGTTGTTCCTACAGCTCAAGCGGCTTCGCCTTTCCTGTTCCTTGCAGCTGCCGTATCATCCCTTGCATCCGATGCATTCAGCTGGTACCAATGGCGTTCATTTAGCAATGATGTCGAGAAGTTATCTGTAGCTTAAGAATGCTCAATCAGAAAAATTAAGCAGAATCTCTTGAAACAAAAATGGCGAAGATATTTTCATGTGAAAACATCTTCGCCGAAGTGGCCAGGACTGGAATCGAACCAGCGACGCAAGGATTTTCAGTCCTTCGCTCTACCGACTGAGCTACCTGGCCACATGCAGAAGAATTTATGCTAAGGGCAGGATTTTCCGCAACAGCTATTTTGAAGAAGTGAAATTAGACTTTAATGCACTATTATGAAGCGGGATATGCAAGTATTCCACTTGCATATCCCATCCTCAATCTCACCAAAACTAAGATTAATTTGATTTAAGAGTAGAATCCAAGTCGACCATGTCTTTGACGACGTTGATCGCTTCTTGGTGCTGAAGTTCATGCAGCGGCGCTACATTCTCTTTAAAAGGCCTTTTTTGCTGATGGGCTACAGATAAAGCTGTCAGATACCGCTGGTAATCATTATTGGTTTGAATACGCGCCAAGCTATTGCGGCGCAGCTCAGGTATAAGCGTACGCCACTTATTTTCTTGTTGCTGCAAGCTGGGGACGTAATAACGGAGATACCAAGGCTTCATTTGCGGATCTACATCTGCCAATTGATCGGAGAAGGAAGCCAAAATCTTATCTGCGGGAATCACATCTTCGAGATACTCTTCCCCTATTTCCTCATAGCTCAGTTCGCTTGGCGCGGTAATATCGGCCTTCACCCCATCCAACTGCGGTGTTCGTCCGGAGACTGTGTAGTATTTACCTACAGTGACTTTAAAATAGGAGGGAGACTGCTCGCCGCCGGTGATGGTTTGGCTTTGGATAGTTCCTTTTCCAAAGGTCTGGGGGTCTCCTACAACAACTGCCACGCCATAATCTTGGAGGGCTTGCGCTACGATCTCGGCCGCCGATGCGGTGGTTTTGGATGTCAGGACGACCAAGGGTCCATTATAGGATGTTTTACCGTCCATATCCCTATAAAAATGTTCCTCTCCGGTGGAGTATTTGGAGATGACGACCACTCCATTGGTAATAAATAAGCCGGCAACTTTAACCGCCTGGGTTAAGAAGCCGCCACTATTCCCTCTTAAGTCTAGGACAAGACCTTTCAAATTACCGATCTTATCCAGTTTTTTGATGGCATCAGAGACGTCTTTCTCGCTTGTCACCCCATTGGCACCTTTATAGAATGCTTTCAGGGTAATGGTTCCGATGATGCCGTTTCCATAAGGGACATAGCTTATTTCCACACGGTCGTCATTGACTGTGATCATAGCAGGCTCTAAACGTACGGTATATGTTTTGGGGCTAGTCTTATCGATAAGCTCCCCTGTTTTCTTCAATGTCAATGTGACTTTTTGGGCGCGATCACCGCGCAAAAGATTCTGTAGCTCTTCATAAGGAATGTTATAAGCGCTGCGTCCATTGATTTCGACCAATCTATCTCCGGGTTCTATCCCCCCTTGTTTTGCCGCGGGGCTATCACGCAATATTCTTTCAACAAAGACACCGTCGGGTTTTTTACGGACGATAATGCCGACGCCGTTGAATTGTTTTTCCAAGCGTACGCGCATATCGTAAGCTTCTTCCGGATTGAACACGCTGGTATGGGCATCTAGAATGGTGGCGAAGGCTTTTAATACGTGGATAGTAAATATATTTTCTTTAGCGGAGGCAACTAAGGGTTTGCCTTCAATATCTTCAAAAAGGTAAGGATTTTCATGGGTGCGCGCTTCGTCTTCGTAATTAGCTAATACGGATTTCTTTTGATTCAGAACATCGGCAGCTCCGAAACGGCGCATTTGTGAACGGATATATGCAATGAGCTCGTTTTGATTACGTTCTTTCAAAGCTGCAGGCGATGTTGCAAATGGGAGCACAGGCGATCCTTCCAGCGCTTCTTTTGCTGCCTGTGAACTGGCAGTAAATAATGTATCCGGAGTGGCATAAAGCTCTTTGCGGACTGAGCGCGCACGTTCAATAGCACGGACAAATAGGACATCAATTTTTTTAAATAGGCTAAAATCCCCTTTCGCATAGTCTTCTTTTAAGGCACTCAGCTCTGTGGGACTGAGATAAACAAAGGGTTTTACTTCCTGTTCTAATAAATACACATGTCCGGAATCAAACTGTTCGATATACGCGCGGACTGCATTTTGTAATAGCTCCGGGCTTACTTCTTTCTTCTCGACATGACGCTGTAAAAGTTCTTGCATAACCTTCTGAACATCAGAAGTTTTTAGCAAGTCTTGGTCAGCATGGCAAAAAAACGGGAGTGAAGAAAGGATGAAAGCGTGAAACAGAAATTTCCAACGGAGCATAATATTAGCCTGGTTTTGAGTATCCCTACATCAATAATTGTAACTCCTTAAAACTTAAAGTAAAAATTTAATTTTTCTTATTCCCGCCCTCAAAAAACTCCTACTTTTATTGCATGCAGTGCAGGGTTAAAAAACCATGGCTCCCAATCCTTCTTTTGATTAAACTATAGCCATGAATATTCTAGACTCCGTCCCGCTTACATTACATAACTTTGTAGGGCCTCTCGACTTTTTGGTGCACTTAGTGCTAAGGGGAGAGGTGGATATCTATGACGTTCCTTTGCAGTTGCTAACAGAGCAATTTATCGACAAGCATCTCGACACTGCATCCTGTACCTTGGAAGTGGGGGCCGAATTCGTCGGAACAGCCGCTACTTTAGTCTGGCTGAAAAGCAAGCGGCTCCTCCCCCAAACTGCCGATGATGAAAGCAATACGGAAGAAGAGCTCAACGACGGCCGCTTTGAACTGATCCATCAACTCGTCGAATATTGCCGCATCAAAAAAGCTGCCCAAGCCCTCATCCAAAAGGAAGAGCAGCAATCGGGCCAACGCTACCGTTCGCCTCCTCCCCACCCTCTATCCCGTCCCAACGGCTTAGAATACCTTCCGTTGGAAGAATTAAGCGCCCTTTTTCAAGGGGTCTTACAACGCGCCGCCAGCAATATGGGTACGGTCTATGAAGAAAAATTCAAGGTTGCCGACGCCATGAAGTTCATGAAGGAACAACTGAAAGAGCACGGATCACTTTCTTTCGACTTCATTTTTCATGAAGTCCTCTGCCGCGAAGAGATGATAGTCACTTTTTTAGCATTGCTTGAACTGATGAAAATAGGTATATTGGCTGTTGTCAGAGGCGAGAATAATCTCCCGCTGATCGTTCCTCAAACGGAGAACGCATAATATGGCCCGCGAATTCAACCTCTTTGACCTTCTTGAAAGGGAAACATCCCCCCCTCCTGAAACTCCTTCCCTTCCCAGCCATAAACTTTTTAAACAAATTGTCGAAGGACTCTTTTTTTCTTCTTCTGAACCCCTATCTTTCCAAAAATTGCGCGAAATCATCGCCGAATTCCACCCCATCACTCCCGCGACTCTTCGTCATATATTAATGGAACTCGCCCTGGAATACGAAAAACAGGAACGGGCCTTCGCCCTGATCGAAATCGCCAACGGCTTCATCCTGCGCACGCGCTCTCATCTCAACGGCTATATTGATGTCCTCATGCGCGACCGCCGCTCCGAACGCTTATCCCAAGCCGCAGCGGAAGTCCTAGCCATCATCGCCTATAAGCAACCGATTACCCGCCCTCAAATGGAAGCCATCCGCGGCGTCGACTGCTCGGGTGTCATCCAAACTCTACTCGAACGCAACCTCATCTGCGCCGCCGGCAAATTAGAAGCCCCCGGGCGCCCTACCCTCTTCGAAACCACCAAAGAATTCTTACAACATTATGGCCTCCGAGACGTAAAGGATCTGCCATCGATGTCTTTGATGGATAATTAATTGCAATAATCTAATTATCTCCTTATAATTTTGGCAGACTGCCTCTTTTGGCAGTTAAATTAATGTTAAGGAGAAGGCCGCAAATGCCGACAATCAACCAACTTGTGAGAACTCCTCGCGTTGCAAAAACACGACGCAGCAAGTCTCCAGCTCTGAAACAATGCCCACAAAGACGTGGTGTCTGCGTTCAGGTTAAAACAAAAAAGCCGAAAAAACCTAACTCCGCGCTTCGCCGCGTAGCCTGGGTACGCCTATCCACTGGCCAAGAGGTTATTGCCTACATCCCTGGTGAAGGACACAACCTACAAGAACACAGCATCGTCCTAGTACGCGGTGGCCGCGTAAAAGACTTGCCTGGTGTGCGTTACCACATCGTCCGCGGAACTTTAGACTGCGCTGCAGTAAAAGACCGTAAACAAAGTAGATCCAAGTACGGGGCTAAAAAGCCCAAGTAAGCCTAGGATACTCACGTGAGTATCTTGGTGCGCGGTTCGCGCTTCTGGGACAGAAACGCAAATCACGCGCAGGCTTTGTGTGAAACAAAGTCAGATGAATGTACTAGAACACTAACGTCGGCCCCGCCGACAACCATTCATCGTTAGTAAAAGAATAAGAGGATTATAATGTCACGTCGCAGACGCCCTGATAAAAGGGAAATCACCCCCGATCCGATCTATGGCAGCACCGTTCTGTCTAAGTTCATCAACAAGATCATGATTGGCGGTAAAAAATCACTCGCGCGCAGTATCGTTTACGAGGCTCTCGAGAAATTCGCACAAAAAATTAAGAGCGAAAATCCGCTTGAAGCCTTCGAGCAAGCTCTAGAAAATGCTAAACCTACTCTGGAAGTGAAATCACGCCGTATCGGTGGCGCCACTTACCAAGTACCTATCGAAATACCTGCTAACCGCCGTACTTCGTTAGCTATGTTTTGGATCATTAACCACGCCCGCTCCAAAGCCGGACGTTCAATGATTGACGGTCTTTCCAACGAATTGTTTGACTGCTTTAACAATCAAGGCACTACAATCAAGAAGAAAGACGACACCCACCGTATGGCCGAGGCAAATAAAGCCTTCGCCCACTATAAATGGTAACGGAGAAGGCTAATGCCTAGAAAAGACCCGATTAAAAACGTCCGCAATATCGGTATCATGGCCCACATTGATGCCGGTAAAACGACTACTACTGAGCGTATCCTCCTTTTCACAGGACGTACGCACCGCTTAGGCGAAGTGCATGACGGCGCAGCGACAATGGACTGGATGGTTCAAGAGCAAGAGCGCGGCATCACTATCACCTCTGCAGCGACAAAAGTACACTGGCATGACGCCGTCATCAACATCATCGATACACCGGGCCACGTCGACTTCACCGTTGAAGTTGAACGCTCCCTCCGCGTACTCGATGGCGCTGTCGCCGTCTTCTGTTCCGTCTCCGGCGTTGAGCCGCAGTCCGAAACAGTCTGGCGCCAAGCCGACAAATACGGCGTACCCCGTATCGCCTTCGTCAATAAAATGGACCGCATGGGCGCCGACTTCTTCGACGCTATCCACACAATGCGCGACAAACTGCACGCCAACGCAATCGCCGTCCACTGCCCTATCGGCGCGGAAAGCGAATTCCAAGGCATGGTCGACCTCGTTACAATGCGCGCCATCTTCTTCAAAGAAGAAACGCTTGGCCGTGAATACTACGAAGCCGATATCCCTGCAGACATCCTAGACAAGGCAAAAGAACTCCGCGCAGAACTGCTGGATGAACTTGCTACCGTCGACGAAAGCAACGAATCCTTCATGATGAAAGTCCTAGAAGATCCAGATTCCTTGACGAAAGATGAGATCAATGCCGCTATCCGTAAAGGCGTCATCACTAACAAATTCACACCGGTCTTGTGCGGGTCCGCCTTCAAAAACAAAGGCGTACAACAGCTCCTCGATGCGATTGTTAATTGGATGCCGTCGCCTGAAGACCGCGGTGTCGTTAAAGGGATCGATCTCAAAACGGACCAAGAAATCTTGCTTAAGCCTGAAGACAACGCTCCTCTCGCTGCGCTAGCTTTCAAAATCGCTACTGACCCTTACGTTGGACGCCTTACCTACATCCGTATCTACAGCGGTACGTTGACAAAAGGTATGACCGTTTTCAACTCGACCAAAGACCAGAAAGAGCGCATCTCCCGCGTTTTGGAAATGCACGCCAACACACGTGTGGAACAAGATGAGAAATACGCCGGCGACATCGCCGCCGTTATCGGCCTCAAGTCCACAAGCACTGGCGACACTCTCTGCGATCCTAGCCACCCGCTCATCCTCGAGAAGATGGAATTCCCGGAACCGGTTATTAACATGGCCATCGAACCTAAGTCCAAAGCTGACCGCGAAAAGTTAGCTGTTGCCTTAGGCGCATTGTCAGAAGAAGACCCGACTTTCCGCGTATTCACTAACGAGGAAACCGGACAAACTATTATCGCCGGTATGGGTGAACTCCACCTAGAAATCCTGCATGACCGTATGAAGCGCGAATTCAACGTCGAAGCTAACGTCGGTAAGCCCCAAGTCTCCTACAAAGAGACAATTACAGCTCCAGGTAGCTCTCAAACAAAATTCGTCAAACAGTCCGGCGGCCGCGGCCAGTACGCGCACGTTGAATTGGAAGTCGAACCGAACGAGAAAGGCAAAGGCAACGAAGTTGTCAGCAAGATCGTCGGTGGTGTCATCCCGAGAGAATACATTCCTGCGATAATCAAAGGGGTCGAAGAAGGCTTGATGACAGGTATCCTCGCCGGATTCAACCTGGTCGACGTCAAAGTCGCTATCGTCTACGGTTCGTACCACGAAGTGGACTCCAACGAGATGGCCTTTAAGATCTGCGGATCTATGGCTATCAAAGATGCAGCTAAAAAATGCAAACCTATCATTCTTGAACCCATCATGCGCGTGGATGTCACCACTCCCGAATCGCATGTAGGTGACGTCATCGGCGACTTAAACCGCCGCCGCGGACAAATTTTGGGTCAAGAAAACCACAAGGGCGCGGTAATTATCAACGCGGAAGTACCACTCAGTGAAATGTTTGGCTACTCAACCACGCTGCGCTCAGTGACGTCCGGACGCGGAACTTACTCGATGGAACCAAGCCATTTCGAGAAAGTACCTGCTAAAGTCCAAGAAGAAATCGTCAATGTAAGTAGGAAGTAAGGCTTAGACTATTTATGGCAAAACAAGAAAAACAAGCAAAACAAGAACGCAAGCCAGGTGCTGAGCGTTCTACACCCCGTCAGCAGGCGCGTCAAAAAATCCGCATCCGCCTGAAAGGGTTTGACCAACGCATTCTCGACCGCGCTACAGGCGACATCGTCGAGACAGCAAAACGTACCGGCGCAGCTATTGCAGGACCAATCCCCCTGCCTACACGCCGCGAGATCTACACTGTTCTCCGTTCACCACACGTGGACAAGAAATCGCGTGAACAGTTTGAGATCCGTACGCATAAGCGTTTGGTCGATATTTTGAATCCAACAGGTAAAACAATTGATGCGTTGAAGACGCTGACATTGCCAGCCGGTGTGGACATCAAAATTAAGGCGTAATTGCCCGACTGTCCTTTTCGTTCACCTGGGCCTAGCTTTGCTGGCCCAGGTTTTTTTATGTCTGCGAGTTGTGATTAATAAACCCTGAAGGGATCACTTTTCAATACATAATGCACGTAGATGCTGTAGAACAATAATGTGGTAGAGTTTTTCTCCCAATCCGGATTCGATCCAATCTCTTGAAAACGCACCCATAATAAATCCAAGCCTTCTTTGAGTTGACGCTCTCCATTTGCCGATAAAATTGTAGAGCTTAATACCATCTTAAGCCTCTCCAAAGCTTTTTTAACTTCCAATGAAGAGAAATCGGAATTTTTAGCCCATCTGTCTTTGACTTCCCCCAATACCTTTTGAAAAACAGGAGGGGGGAAGCTATATGTAAATCGTGCGTCAGGGTCTTTCAAATCTAAAAGGATACTTGAAAGCAGCGCATGGACGGTACTCTCAGTCACTTTTGAAAATTCTTCAATCTTTTGTTTTACCTCCTCTAACTGAACCACTAAATGAAGACGCTGGGGGGTCGTGATAGGGTATGTATGCAGAAAATTAAAAAGGCTATTAAGTGCATTCAGAGTGTGTAGAAATTTATTATATTCACTACTTTTGAATATTTCTAAAAGCCAGTCAAGCTCTCTGGAAATGGCTAAAAAATGATTGGATTCTTTAATTTGAAAAGCTAAATCCTTTGTGAGGAATTGTATTTCACTTAGGTGAGGAATGCGGGCAGGTGTAGGGTGGAATGCTGATATACGGCTATCTAAACCGTTTAAACGGGCCAGTAATTTGACCGTTTTTTGGGGAGTTAATGAAGTAAAATCCCTTTCTAACACTTTAGCTAGTTTTTGGGACAGCTCGGTGAAAATAGGATCTATAATCCATTTATCTCCCTGCATGGATATGCAGGAACTATTAAGGCTTGTATTGATAGCCTCAATAACACCTTTAGAGAATTTGTAATCTGTTTGAACTGCCATGGAATAACCTATGAGATTGCATAAACTATGCTTTATAAGAGGAAAATATTCCCGCTCCAATAATCAAAGAGGGAATATTTGTTTAATATGGACTAAACAATTTTAGGCCAAAGATGTGCATCGATGATCGTACGGTATTGCTCGGGTGAAGCATATTCTGCATGCAGAATATACTCTCCATTAGTCTGGAGCTGATAGACTTCATACCCCTCAAAGCTTTCCTGGGCACGGAATTCCCAAGCGACTTTATTTTCATCGATAATGCCCTTTCCAATAACAGTCCCTAGGACATCGTTGGTAAGCTCTATGATGAATGAATTCTCTGTAAGGCCTGAAAGGATATAATTATTGTGGATGGTATCGCCTTCTTTCATCTCCACCACCTGCTTCAAAGCAATAATCCCTGCTTGCGGAGGGGAAATTTCCCATCGCGTATAAAACTGCAGTTGATCCGGAGATGCTGTGAAAGTGACTTTACCTTCGCCTAACCATATTCCCGGCTGTAATAAAAAAGTGTGTGGCAACATTAGAACATGAACCTCCGTGCATAGATACTCTGTAGAATACCCAATGCCATCATTGTCGACAATATGGAGGATCCACCGTAGGAGACGAGGATTAGCGGTACACCTGTGATAGGCAGAAAGCCTGTCATCATTCCGATATTGATAAGGATATGCATTGCTAAATACGAGGTGATGCCTGCTGCCAGCAGCCGGCCAAAAGGATCTTTAGCAATGATTGCTACTTGGAAGCAGCGGTAGACAAGGATAAAAAATAAGGTCAGCAGAAAGAGTATTCCAAGCCACCCGAATTCCTCACCGAAAGCAGGAAAAACTGAATCGGTATAAGGTGTAGGAAGCCACCCCCCTGCTGTAAATGTACTTTTTCTCCACCCCGTCCCTGTCATTCCACCGACGGCAATTGCAGTGATAGCAGCTTGCTGCTGGTGGGTCTTTGGATTAAGGCGGTCGAACTGGTATTCTTTCAATACCTTTGTAGCATAGGGTTTGATCTGCTCGGGAGTGACAAATCCTAGGAATATGCTAGCTACGAGGATAAGGCCTATCGCACTGAGAGCTGTCATAAAACGTACCACCCAGGGGTTGGCATCACCAAAGTATAGCATGACAAGAGCAACAGGATACAGGACCAAGGCAGTGCCTAGATCGGGTTGTTTTAAGATAAGAAAGAAGGGTATGCCCACAATCAGTCCGGCAGCTAAAAGAGTGCTCCATGAACGGGACCTCCCTGAATGCCTCTCCATATACCAGCTTAGAGCTACCACAACTGAGAGTTTAGCATATTCAGACGGTTGCAAACTCATATTAAGAATAGGGACCTTATACCAACGGTGCACCCTCTGTACGGCATCGCTGAAAAATAAGCCTATGAGTAACAAGAGCACCAAAACATAAAAAGCCCAAGTCCATTCCCGCAATTTGTTATAGTCGAAGGCAGCCGCAAGAAAATAGACTGACCACCCGATAGCAAACCATTGGAGCTGGACCTTCACCAGCGGTGTTAAAAAGGGAGCTTCGGTGTTATCGCCTTGTATGGAATAAGAGGAGATGACTAGCAAGCTTATTCCCATTAAAAGTATAATGATCGGAACAACTAACCAATCTATCCTGCTCAGCAACCCCATAGCGTGTTTCCTTAAAGAGTAATCTATGCGCCTTGTATATTATCATGTTTCAACCATTGACTCCACCAATTCGCTCGCTAAGCGAGGCGCAGCCCATTGGAATAGAGAGGATTTGACAGCGATAACAACTGACGAGCAAACAGGCGGAAGAGGTCAATATAATAGGCCATGGGTCATGATCAAAGGCAAAGATATAGCAGTAAGCTATGTCTTGTATACGCAAAGCGAGCATTTAGCTGACATTCCCTTTGCTGCAGCAATTGCTGTGGATAAAGCACTGAACATTCCAGGTGTTCATTTTAAATGGCCCAATGACGTATTTGTAAATCAAAAGAAGATTTGTGGAATTCTCGTAGAGACGACACCTGTAGAAAATACAACCTGTCTGATTATTGGGATTGGAATCAATATCTTATCTGGCCCCGCAGATTGGACAGGCATCGGACAGCCCGTAACTTCTTATTTTGCAGAGACTTCCCAGCAAATAGTCCCCGAAAAACTTTTAGAATCGCTGTCATTAAATATAGCAGAGATCATCCCCCAAGTTCTTAGATCAGGATTCTCATTCATAAAAAATAAATATCATCTTCGCAGTAACAAGCAATAAAATTAATTCACCTGCTTAATTTGTATATTTTTAAAATATAAACTATAATCAAATTATCATTGGTGGAGATAATTATGTCTATGCCTTTGTCCAAATATCAACCCGAAGAATTACATTCCGCCATCATAAAAGGCTACGTCATAAGAGCAGGCACAAGAAAAAATTTCTATGAGCTGTTGAGAGAAGAAAATTTCATCTCCGATCCATCCCTACAATCCATAGCTTTACAAAGTTTAAATGAAATTCCTGAAATGCTAAATCCGCAAAATTACTCTATTATCGTAAGAGCATACACACTGCTTACAGCACCCGGCATACAAATAGACCCGCAGCTATTAAATAAAGACTCCCAGCAACTTCTAAGACAATGCGAGACCTTATTTAATCTTGATCTAAAGCGTTTCGTCAAAATACGTAATGCTATCGTGAATAAAATTCCTTCCGATCTAGAAGAAAAATTTGCTAAGGAAAGTATAAGGATATGCCGACGCTTGAACCAGCTAGATGTCCAAATGCATTCTGAAGATTTATCTGTGACCGAATGGGCAAAACTTAGGCAAAACATCGTTTGTAACGACGATGCCGAAGCGCAACAAACATGGCATAATATTGTTGAAAAAGTCGCGGCTTTTTTGAAATTTGAACCTACTCCAGAGAATTTGAAATCTATTGGAAGTGTACTTCTGAATGGAGAATGCGATGAGACATTCCTCTTCAATACGATCTTAGTGGGAGAGTCCGCAATCGATGGACGCCGAGAGAATTTTATCGAACTGCTCAATGATTATAAATTTGTAACCCATCCTGAATTATACAATAGTGCTTTGCATATTGTGGATACCTTAAAAAATAAAGAGGAGCTACGTGATGGGGAAATGCAGCAAATAATTAGGGCATACACCATCTTAAACTCCCCTAATGTCACAAGCTTACCCGAAAGGAAATTCTACCAATATTTTGCTAACCAAACCTATAACTCTGCTATAGAATCTTGTGAAGAAGCTTTCCGCAAGAATTTCACCCTTTACATCGAAGCAAAAAAAAGAATCTTTTCGCTTTCACGGCTAGAGCGAGAATTTGCCGGTAGAGAAGCCGACCTTATTCTGCGGATAAAACAATGGCCCGATGTCCCGCATGAGTCGCTATTTACAGCCTGGGAAGAAGTTAAAAAAAGCATTTATACCAATAAAGAGAATGAGGTAATGTCAAAATGGCAGTACTTTCTGCTAACGTTTGTGAATTCTGATCCCACTAAAAGCTTTAGCAGTCTTCACGAGGGAAGTGAATATCTGCTGCATGGGATTATTCCTGAAAAAAAATCTGCCGAGTCAGAAAATCCGGTCAAAACAACATAATATAGGCGTGCAGAGAAGCTCCGCCCGGCATTAGGCTGTCACTTGCACGATTGTTTCATACCAATCTCACATCGCCGCGGTCCCCCGCGGGCCCGCATCGCCGACGTTGACATGCTCGCTTACGCGATCACGTCAAGCATAATTAGACACTCCATAGAAAAATCAAAATCCAAGTTTACACAACGGCAACAAGTTCGCAAACTTAATGGGATTTAGCATGACCTGAATGAACTGTTTCCATTTGGGTTTATCCCACAAGAATTCTGGGTATTTTCGGTGTACTGCTAATACTTGACGTGATCGCGTAAGCGAGCATGTCAACGTCGGCGATGCGGACCCGCGGGGGGCCGCGGCGATGCGAGATCGGAACAACAACAGCCCTACTAGTGACAGCCTAATGCCGGGCGGAGCTTCTCTGCGTTCTTTGGGTCTTTGCGTTCAATAAAAACGCCACACAAACCATGCCCACAAGCAACTTCTTGCCGAACGAAACTCAACTTTATAAATCGGGGATAACGTTTAAATCGGGATGAACTTTCGCGCGTAATACCTGCTGAATATAGGACAACGTCGTACCCACTGAAGAGTAGCAAGAAGTACATGTACCGGTATAGCCTATCAGCAAACGTGTATTGTCCTCCAATTTAAGGACATTGACTCCACCAGCATCCAAAGATATGTACGGTCTGACATCGTCATCAAGAACTTGTTCTATTACGGCGATTTTCTGTTGATAAGGCAGTTCTAGCCAGCCTGGGTAGCCATTCCCTTCAATAGCCATCTGATCGCTAGGAACGGGCGGCGCTACATAAGCGACCGAGAGAGGCAGGTCGTTGCAATGATCTGCTGCATCATGGAGAGCTTCAATAACCAATTGCAGATGCGGTAAGGTTTCTTTAGGGAAAGCCGGTTGATCCCCCTTATCGCGGAGTGCTTTATCCATCAGTTCCGTTGTAAGGCGGCGTGCTTGGTCATAATTTTTACTGATGCACAGCTCGCACCCTATATCTGCGGCAATCAAAAGTGCTGTTTGCCCAAAAGCTGAGAAACGTGCATCCACAATGATTCCATCATCGCGGTCTACAAGCCACTCTATGCGTACTTTATTGCCGTCTTCAGCAAATCCTGCTTCTGCAGTGACAAGACGCACGCCTCTTTCGTCGCTAGCTGCAGGATCAAACTTCCCGGCGCAGCGTGGATTTTCTAAACGGGCTAGCGCCTTTTTACTGTAGCGGTACCAAGTGAAAGATTCGATAAGCTGGGTTAACATAGGATGCTTTTATTAAGTTGTTGCAGGGCTTGTGCAATAGCTTCGACAGTAGCATCGATATCTTCTTCGTTTGTTTCGCGGGATAGGCTGAAGGAGATGCAGCTATGGGCTAATGGGCTGGCGACACTGCAGGTCTCCATCACTAGGGCGAGTTGCTGAAATGAGCCCCCGCCGATACAGGCCATGATTTTCTTTTTATTGAGCAGAAAAAGCAGTGTCTCATTGACGACATTGGGAAAAGCCGCTACGGAAATATGTGGAAGTCTGTATTGGTTCTGGAAGAAGAGCTTCGATCCTGCGACGTGTTTATTTAGGTCTGTTTCGAGTTTATTTCGAAGCCGAGCTGTCTCGGTGCCGAGGAAGTCGCGGTGCTCGTCGCATTCTTTACAGATTTCAGCTAAGGCTACCAATGCCGGGATATTTAAACTTCCAGCGCGGAGAGCAGCTTGTTCTATGCCTCCACTGATGAGAGGATGGGAGGGTGCGCCTTTACGGATGAGGAGCCCGCCAATGCCTGAAGGGGCATGGAGCTGTTCGGCGTTGAAAGTGAGATAATCGGCACCTATATCCTTGAGATCGAAGTACATACGACCCAAGACATGCGTCGCATCCACATGAAATAGGACACCTTTGCTGCGGCATAGCTCAGCGATTTCTTGTATAGGCTGTAAAGTACCGGTAAGACCATTTCCCCAAGAGATAGAGACAAGAGCCGTTGAGGGGGTGATTAATGTGGCAATATCTTCTAAGCTGACGAGCCCTTGAGGGTCGACTTGAAGCATTTCCCCGATACAGCCCACCTCTTCGAGACGTGAAACGCACATCAGAGAGGGAGCTTCGTCTGTAGCACTAACAATGAAATGGGTCTTAGCTAAGCGGCGTGTCGCTCCATGATAAACTGAATGGTAAACCTGGTTGACGGCTTCGGCCCCTGATGAAGTGAGTATAAAGGTGTCTTGTTCGGAGGCGCCTAAAAAATTATAAATGGTGCGGTAGCAATTCTCCATTGTTCCTATAAGCATATTTCCTCCCTGATGCGGTGCAGAGGGAGCCCCCCACATATCGGAAAGATAGGGCAGCATAGCGCTGATAGCGCGCGGCGAAGGGCGCGCTTTAGTGGAGTTGTCTAGGTAAATTCCTTTCATGTCTGCTTTAAAAATTTTCCGTCGCTATAATTGTATATGACCGGAACCCCTGTTGGCAACTCTAATTCTAAAACTTGCTGTTTTGTGAGTCCATCAAGATCCATGATGATGGAGCGTAGGGAGTTGCCGTGGGCGGTGATCAAGGTGTTTTTACCTTGTTTAAGCTGAGGTATGACAATATCGCGAAAGTAAGGGATGGATCGGGCAGCAGTGATCTCCAAACTTTCTCCATGCGGAGGGGGGACATCGTAGCTGCGGCGCCAGATTTTCACTTGTTCAGCCCCAAATTTCTCCACAGTTTCAGCTTTGTTCAACCCCTGTAATTCTCCATACATCCTCTCGTTCAGTTGCCAAGCTTTGAAGACGGGTATGGTATTCTGTTCTGTAGCTTCATTATAGATCTTTCCCCAGTCAGCGTGGTTCCCTTCCAGTTCATGCTGCATGACCGGAACCTTGCCCGAATGATGGCCTATCATTGCCAGCATTGCAGTCATCTGAGCTCTTATCAGGGTCGAAGTATAGATAATATCGATGGGAAGGTCTTTAATGATCTGACCTGCAGCAAAAGCTTCATCGACACCCTCTTTAGACAACGGAATATCCACCCATCCCGTAAAGAGGTTTAATTTATTCCATTTGGATAGACCATGACGTAAAAGGATAAGGGTAGTCATTGGAGGATTTCCCGGGTAAAAGTTTTTGTGAGAATTAAACTAATAGCGAGGTCGAAAATCTTTCTTCATACTAGGGTAAATTTCTATTTAGAACTAGATCTTATGGTAAGGCGGCTTTTTCTTTGGAGAATTGAACTCTTGTTGCAAGTTTAACGTGACGGATGCTAGCTTTATGCAAAATAATTGAGGAGAACTCTTATGCCCTTAACAAATTATCCAGCTACTATCCCTACAGATGACCTTTTGAAGCAAAGCCCTCCCCTCGAACCGGAGCTTAAGGCTATTCTGCAGAAGACTGCCAACACCATCCGCGGTTTGGCTATGGATGCCGTTCAGAAAGCAGAATCAGGCCACCCGGGGTTGCCAATGGGATGCGCTGAGATTGGTGCCTACCTGTACGGCTATGCTTTACGCCATAATCCAAAAAATCCTGATTGGCCGGATAGAGACCGCTTTATCTTATCTGCAGGACATGGCTCTATGCTTTTATATAGCTGCTTGCACCTTGCTGGGTATGATCTTTCCTTGGAAGACATCAAACAATTTAGACAGTGGGATTCAAAGACACCAGGACACCCCGAATCGCATATGACTCCGGGTGTTGAAACAACAACGGGGCCTTTAGGACAGGGATTAGGCAATGCCGTCGGTCAAGCATTAGGGCTAAAGCTCCTCGGTGCACAATTTAATTCGAATGCTGCCACTCTCTTCGACAGCAAAATCTTCTGCTTGATGGGTGATGGTTGTATGATGGAAGGCGTCACTTCCGAAGTATCCTCCCTTGCCGGCCACTTAAACTTGAATAACCTTATCCTTATTTACGATGCCAACAAGATCAGCTTAGATGGCCCTTTGCATGAGTCGGCATCTGAAGAGACAAAATTACGCTACGCCGCATATGGATGGGAAGTTTATGATATCGACGGCCACGACTTGGATCAGCTGCATGCTGTAATTTCTGCTCTGAGAGTAGAACAAAAACGGCCTGCATTAATTCTTGCCCATACGATTATCGGTAAAGGCTCCCCTCATAAAGCAGGAACCAGCCATGCCCACGGCGCACCTCTCGGTGTGCAAGAAGTGGCTGAATCGAAAAAAGCGCTGGGAATTCCGCAAGATGCATTCTATGTCCCTTCAGAAGTTTACGATTACTTCAAACGCAAGCTTGTACAAGACAAAGAATTGGAAGCTAAGTGGAATAAAGTATTTGAGGGGTGGGCTAAAGGCAATCCTGATAAGATGAAGCAATTCGAGACCATGCGCCACCATACGCTACCTAGCGACTTAGAAGAAAGACTGAACAACATCCAGATGCCTGCAGCTGTTGCCGGAAGAAAAGCTTCCCAGTCCGTGATCGAAGTCCTAGGAACATTTATGCCCCAGCTTTACGGTGGCTCAGCTGACCTCTCCGGATCGGATTTGACGATGATGAAAGTCTTCCCTATCGTCACTGCGGAACATTTTGAAGGAAGAAATATTAAATACGGCGTAAGGGAATTTGGTATGGCCTGTATGGCTACGGGACTGGCTGAAACGGGAATGATTACCCCTTTCATCGGCACTTTCCTTACGTTTTCCGACTATATGCGCAATGCTATCCGCCTGTGCAGCTTAATGCGCCATAAGGTCATATACCAGTTTACGCACGATTCCATTTTCCTCGGTGAAGATGGACCTACGCACCAACCGGTAGAACATTATGCTTCGCTCAGAACCATCCCCCACCTTCAAGTTATCCGTCCTGCGGATGCGCACGAAGTCGTGGGAGCTTGGATCGCTGCACTCCGTTATGACGGCCCTACAGCCCTATTACTATCACGCCAAAACCTACCCACTCTGGTAGAGACTAAAGTTGCTTTTGCCAATGGCGTAGGCCGGGGCGCTTACATTGTGCACAAAGAACATGGCGGCAAACCGAATTACACTTTGTTTGCTACAGGTTCAGAACTATGGCTGGCGTTGGATGTAGCTAAAGAGCTGGAAAAAGTTGGCAAGAAGGTACGTGTGATCTCTATGCCCTGCTGGGAAATTTTTGACTTGCAAGCTCCTGAATATAAACAAGAGATCATGGGCGGAGATATCGGCAAGCGTGTCAGTATCGAAGCAGGTGTCGAACAGGGCTGGCATAAGTACATCGGCTTGGACGGCATCGCCATCGCACAAAATGACTTTGGCGCTTCCGCCCCTTACAGTGCTTTACAAGAACACTTTGGCTTCACCAAAGAAAAGATCCTGGCGAGAATTCTGTAATGTCGGACCTGCTGTTAAAAGCGCTTCAAGGAAATAATCAAGATAGACCCCCTGTCTGGCTAATGCGCCAGGCAGGGCGTTATATGCCCTCCTACCACTCGTTTAAACAATCTTTCATGAAAGGTCATTCCGGATTCATTTTTAATCTTGACCACGGCATCCCCTATAATAATGTTAAACTCCTTGTCGATACGATAAAACACTATGGCACTTAAAGTTGTAATTCTTGGCGGCGGCATCACAGGGCTGGCTGCAGCTTGGTACGTTGAGCACTTTCTAGGAAATAAAGTCAGCGTTACGTTGATTGAGAAATCTGCACGTCTCGGAGGATGGATCCAAACTGTCCAGGACCAAAACTTCCTTTTTGAAAAAGGTCCTAGAAGCATGCGTAGCCACACGCATGACGGCGCCGCAGTTAAGCTGATCGAGCTTTTAGGCCTGCAAAATGAGGTTATAACTTCTTCTCCAACCGCTAAAGACCGTTACGTGTGGCATGATGATAAGCTTATCAAAGCCCCTGCCGGTATTTTGCAGATGCTCACATCGCCATTGACAAGGGATCTTGTCGGCACTTTCCTTAAAGAATGGACACGGAAAAAAGGAAACGGAGACGATGAGTCAGTCCATGAGTTCATCTCGCGCCGCTATTCTCCCGTTGTAGCAGAGAGATTGATCAATCCCCTCGTTGCCTGCATTTATGGCGGCGACATTCACCAATTATCTATCGAATCCTGTTTCCCCTTCTTAAAAGCTTGGGAAAACAAATACGGCTCTATTATGGGCGGCGTCGCAAGGCAAGTATTTAAAAAAAAATCTTCATCCCCTTCTTCATTAATCAGTTTCCGCCATGGAATGGAAACTTTACCTAAGCGTTTAGCTGAACAACTGAAGGGAGAAATTTTACTTAAGTCGGAGGCAATACGCCTGCAAGCAAGCAAAATCACCTTAAGTAATGGAACAATAATACCTTACGATATGGTTATCAGCACTCTCCCTTCTCCTGTTCTGGGAAAGATAACCTCTATCCCTGAGATCTTCCTCCCTTCTGCATCCATTGCAGTAGTTAACATGGGCTGGGATAAGAAAGTCTTACGGCATGAAGGCTTCGGCTGTGTTTTCCCTACGCGTGCTAAACTCCCCTTACTGGGGATTGTCTGGGACTCTTCCGCTTTTCCCGATCAGAACAAATCCCCTGATCAAACGCGTATCACTCTTATGCTGGGTGGTAATCACTCCCCTGTATTCCCCTCTTTAAGCGATCAGACGATTCAAAGCTCTTGCCTGGAACTTATCTCTTCCCATCTTAACATCTCCTCTCCACCTCAAGCCATTCACATCGGGCGGGCTTTCCATGCCATCCCTCATTATCCGGTTGGTCATAAGGAAAACTCTATCCAGTGGAAGAAAATATTAAAGGATTTTTTTCCATCCCTCTGGATTGCGGGGTCTCCTTTCGACGGAGTTGCCGTCCCCGCTTGTCTTTCCTCGGCAAGAAATATTGCTTTTGATGTTTCGGAGTTTGCCAAAAAAACCACACCAATCTAAATTCAGGGCGAAGATCATATTTAACTGAGCGTCCCATGTTCGATAAATTCACAAACCGCGCTAAGCAGGTCATAAAACTTGCTAAGAAAGAGGCCCAAAGGCTCAACCACAACTATCTAGGGACAGAACACATCCTTCTCGGCTTACTTAAGCTTGGACAAGGCGTCGCTGTCAATGTATTGCGCAACCTGAACATTGATTTTGAAACGGTACGTAATGAAGTTGAAAAACTTGTAGGTTATGGACCGGAAATCCAAGTCTATGGCGATCCGGCACTTACAGGAAAAGTCAAAAAAGTTTTCGAATTCGCCAACGAAGAAGCTGCCAACCTTAATCATAACTACGTTGGAACAGAGCACCTTCTATTAGGATTGCTAAGACAGACAGACGGTGTTGCTGCCCAAGTATTAGAAAACCTAAACGTCAATTTGAAAGAAGTCCGCAAGGAAGTCTTAAAAGAATTGGAAACATTCAACCTCCAACTTCCCCCCATCGGCAGCAGCTCAGAACCTCCCGCAGGGATGGCTAAAAGCAGCAGCAGCTCCTCTTCAAAACCCTTCGAAAAATCGGCGCCCCCTCCTTCAGGCTCAAACGATAAAATGCCTGCATTGAAAGCCTACGGCCACGATCTAACAGAAATGGTCCGTGAAAACAAGATGGATCCGGTCATCGGTAGGAAAGATGAAGTAGAAAGATTGATCTTGATACTTTGCCGACGACGCAAAAATAACCCTGTCCTCGTTGGAGAAGCCGGTGTAGGTAAAACCGCCATCGTAGAAGGATTAGCCCAAGCTATTGTCAAAGGGGAAGTTCCCGATAATCTACGTAATAAAAAGCTAATCACCCTTGACTTAGCCCTTATGATTGCAGGTACAAAGTACCGCGGTCAGTTTGAGGAAAGAATCAAAGCCGTCATGGATGAGATAAAAAAGAACGGCAACGTTCTCCTCTTCATTGACGAATTACACACTATCGTGGGTGCCGGCGCTGCCGAAGGCGCCATCGACGCATCCAACATTCTGAAACCCGCCCTTTCACGCGGCGAGATACAATGTATAGGTGCTACGACAAGTGATGAATTCCGTAAACATATCGAAAAAGATGCCGCACTAGAACGACGCTTCCAAAAAATCGTTGTTGCCCCTCCTTCTGTCGAGGACACAATAGAGATCCTCAAAGGCCTTAAAGTTAAGTACGAAGAACACCACAAGTGCTTGTATACAACTGAGGCCCTAGAAGCTGCTGCTGTTCTTTCAGACCGCTATATCGCAGGAAGATACCTGCCTGATAAAGCTATCGACTTGCTGGATGAAGCCGGTGCTAAACAAAGAATGACTACAACAAACCAACCCCAGGATATCAGCCAATTCGAGCATGAAATCGAAGATACGCGTTTGGCTAAAGAAGGGGCTATCAGCAAACAAGAATACGAAAAAGCTGCGAAGTTACGCGATAAAGAGAAACAGCTGCGTGAACAGCTGCAGCAGATCAAAGCTGAATGGGAAATCAATAAAGAGGAAAATGAAGTCCTAGTCGAGGAAGATGACATCGCTCAAGTCATATCCAAACAGACAGGCATTCCCCTCAGCCGTCTTACCGAAGGGGAAACAGCAAAGGTCCTTCACCTGGAAGAACAGCTGCGTAAAGAGATCATCGGTCAGGATGAAGCCCTTAAATCAGTTTGCCGTGCCATCCGCCGCAGTAAAGCTGACATTAAAGATCCTCGCAGACCTATCGGTGCTTTCCTCTTCTTAGGGCCTACCGGTGTTGGTAAAACACTCCTAGCTCGTCTTTTAGCTGCGCATATGTTTGGCGGAGAAGATTCCCTTATCCAGGTGGATATGTCCGAGTATATGGAGAAATTTGCCGTCAGCCGTATGACAGGCTCCCCTCCAGGATACGTCGGCCATGAAGAAGGCGGACAGCTCACTGAAAGAGTTCGTCAACGTCCTTATTCAGTCGTCCTTTTTGACGAGATTGAAAAAGCACACCCTGATGTGATGGACATCTTCCTGCAAATCCTTGAAGATGGACAGTTGACCGACTCTCTCGGCAGAAAGGTCAACTTCCGCAACACTATCATCATCATGACATCCAACCTGGGTGCAGACCGTATCCGCCGTAATACAGAGATCGGATTCGGAGCTAAGGATGGCATGATCGATAGGGCGCGTATGCGTAAAGATATCGAAGATGAAGTCAACAAAAGACTCCGTCCAGAATTCCGCAACCGTATCGACGAGATTGTGATTTTTGAAACTCTTGATAAAGAGAAGCTACGCGATGTGGTTCGCCTCGAAGTGGGCAAACTGCAAGACCGTTTGCAAAGACGTCAAGTCACTATCACACTCGACGACAAAGCTCTCGACTACCTCACTTCCAAAAGCGACCAGCCGGAATTTGGAGCCCGTCCAATACGCCGCTTAGTAGAAGAGAATCTCGAGGCGCCTCTGTCAGAGAAGATCCTTACTTCACCTTCTGAAGGCAGACATACCCTTATCTCTTCTGACGGTGAAAAACTCATCTTCAGTGACTTGGAAGTATTTCCGCTAAGAAGATCAGAAAGTCCAAAACCGACGGCGACACCAGCGACCGGGGCAGCACCTGCTGCTTAGGGTAAACCATCGCGTTATAGGTACGGTGTGGTGTAGTTACGCCGTACCTATAACGTTTCTTTCATTTTCTCCCAGCAAGAAGCTGTCTGTAGAGCATTTTGTGTAGTTTTTATATTTAAACGCAGAGAACGCAGAGAAGCTCCGCCCCACATTAGGCTGTCACTACCACGATTGTTTTGCCGCGGTCCCCCGCGGGTCCGCGTCGCCGACGTTGACATGCTCGCTGACGCGATCACGTCAAGCATAATTAGACACTCCATAGAAATATCAAAATCCCGATTTACACAACGGAAACAAGTTCGCAAACTTAATGGGATTGAATGAACTGTTTCCATTTGGGTTATCCCACAAGAATTCTGAGTATTTTCGGTGTACTGCTAATACTTGACGTGATCGCGTCAGCGAGCATGTCAACGTCGGCGACGCGGACCCGCGGGGGACCGCGGCGATGTGAGATCGGTACAAAACAATCGTGGTAGTGACAGCCTAATGTGGGGCGGAGCTTCTCTGCGTTCTTTGGGTCTTTGCGTTCATAAAAAACGACACACAAACCGTGCCTTTAAGCTTTGCTCAGTGAACTTTCCCAGTTGCGGATATATTCTAAAAGATTGCCTTTGTCAGGATGCATTTTCAACATCTCTAACGCAGGTGTATGACTTGCCAAATAGGCTATTTTCGAAAGAAGATGCAAATGCCTTCTGTCATCCGAAGCAAAAAGAAACAGCAATGTATGTACTGGTATGCCATCCAAGGCTTCGTAATCCAAAGGATTTTTTGGATATGCCACAACCATAATATCGTAAGTACGGTTGAGCAAGAAATCACGCGTGTGCGGCAAGGCAATGCCATGCCCTAAAGCTGTAGGCTGCAGTCTCTCTCTATCCAGCAACAACTCGGTGACGCCCTCAGCACTGAGATGTAATGAGTCAGCTACTTGTTCCATTGCAGCACGGATCACTTCGGCTTTTGTATCACCTGGAACGTTATCTACGACACAACCACGATGTAAGGCGCGATATAGGCTGAATTGCAAGCTTCCGCTTTTTTGAGGCTGCAGGGAAACTTCTGCTTCTTCGACAGGCTTTTCTCCCTGATTGCGTCGCAAAACCCACCGTTCTACTTCTTCGCGGTTAAATCGATGTTGATGGTTGATCAGGTAGGATGGGAAACGGTCTGGATTTTTAGGGTCGGCCAACCAACGTCTTATTGTTGTTTCTGAAACATTTAAGAGCTCAGCGACATCTTTTATTTTCAAGTCCATCGCAACTCTCCTTCATCAATAGGCTTTAAAAAGTTCAACGATCTTCTCCGGCGATTTTTCTAGCAAGAGAGCTTTTCGTTTTTCTTCATCTTTTATTGCAACTGTCAGAGCTGAAAGAAGTTGCAAGTATTGAGTTTGTTTATCGTCGGGCCCTGCAATCAGAAAAATCAATCTCACGGGTGAGCCATCCATTGCATTCCAATCGACGCCTTTCTGTAAAATCCCAATAACGATGAAGAAATCCTCATAACCGGCCATCTTTGCATGGGGAATAGCTATCCCCATTCCTATTCCGGTAGAAACAATTTTCTCTCTTTCCAGGATAGCTTGGTAAAATTCTGTTTTATCATGCAATTTACCATTAACTGCTGCTAGATCGACGAGTTTCTTTAGGGCTTCGTCACGGTTAGTCACGTCTAAGAAAGCAATCAAGTCGGGTGATAAATACTGCGAAAACTTTGTCATAAACTTAAGCCAATAATGATGAAAGATCTTTGATAAGCTATTTTATTGGATATGTCAATGTCTGCCTGTATGGCCGAAGCCTCCGACGCCTCTTTCTGTTTCCGCGAGCTGTGCATTTAAAACGAATTCTGCACGGCACACGGGGGCAACGACCATCTGGGCAATACGCATTCCAGGTTCAACAATAAAAAGATGGGTACTGTGATTGATTAGGATGACTCCAATTTCTCCGCGGTAATCGCTATCGATTGTCCCCGGTGTATTTAAGACGGTGACTTGCTCTTTTAGCGCAAGACCGCTACGTGGTCGTATTTGGATTTCATAGCCGTGTGGAATGGAAACGCGGATACCGGTAGGAATTAATGCAGACATGCCCGGATCAAGGATGATCGAAGATTTGAGGAACGCCCTTAGGTCACATCCGGCTGCACCTGAAGTGGCATAGTGGGGAAGCTCCGCGCCTTCGCTAAGTTCGATGTGAATATTTACTGAATGTGGATTGTTTTCCATTATACTTTTGACTCGTTTTTTTGCATTTCTAGAAGAGCTTCCAAAGCGCGCGCGGCTTCAAGCCCCTGTAATGGAGTGCGTTTCTTCTGTCCTTCCATAAGATAGCTTAGGAACTCTCCCAAGGTTTTCTTCATTTCATGACGACTTACAATACAATCTATCATTCCATGTTTCAACAGAAATTCGGATTTTTGTGCACCCGGCGGCAATGTATGGCCTATAGTTTGCTCTATCACACGCGGTCCGGCGAAGCAGATGAGAGCATTAGGCTCAGCAAAAATAATGTCGCCCAAGGATGCGAAAGAAGCTGTCACGCCGCCTGTTGTGGGGTTAGTGAATATTGAAATAAAGGGCAGTTTGGCTTCATGCAATAATCCCAAAGCTGCGGAAGTTTTAGCCATCTGCATGAGGGAGTATATGGATTCCTGCATGCGGGCACCACCGGAAGTGGAGACGATAACGAGTGGAAGGCTATGCTCTAGGGCATATTCTATCAGCAGCGTTAAACGCTCGCCTGCAACTGAGCCCATGGAGCCGCCCATGAAGTTGAAGTCCATCACGCCTAAGGCTAGGGGGTGTCCGGCGAGCTTACATGTTCCGGTGACAACGGACTCGCTGCAGAGGTTTTTTTCCTGAGCATTCTTAAGGCGTACGGTGTAGGGTTCGGTATCAGCAAATTGGAGGGGGTCGGTCGGTGCGATATCTTCAAAAAGAGGGGTGAAGGTTCCTTCGTCGGCTAAGAGCTGAATGCGTTGCTGCGAGGAGAGTCTATAATGGTAATCGCACTTGGGACAGCAGCTAAAATTCTGCTCTAGCTCTTTAGCATGAACGAGTTCATTACAATGAGTGCATTTTAACCAACCGCTAAAACTGTCTTTTTTAGAAGTTTGAACTTTAATTTTAGGTTTATCTCTAGAAAATAGTCCCATTCCTTCTCTCGTAATAAATATTAAAGTAACAATATAACTAACTTGGTAATTTATTCCTTGTTATTTTTAAGTTGATAAGCTTTGAGTTGATCGATTAAGACTACGGGTTGGGAAGCGGAACCCGTAGTGATTAAGACTGAGGGCTGAGAAGCGGCACTTGTATAGATTCGCGAACGCTGAGACTCTACTTTTGTCTCTTGGGATAAAATTTCAATACCCGGGGCAGACACACTTTTGCTCTGATGCTTCTTTTTCCTCATCGGTCTTAAACGGGTGGGATGAGTGACTGCGGGAGCGGCTTCTATCTTTAGAAAATCGCTTATGTCTAAGGATTCCTTAAGATCTCCTTTTTTTTGTTCCACTGGCTGGAGATCTCCAGGGAGAAGAGGGTAAACACCCAATAGATATTCGATTAGACTTAGCATTTTCACACCTAAAGTTTTATTTCTTGATGAAGAGATAAATATTTTATGTCCAGTCTGAATCGCATGAAAGAGATAAAAGATATAAGCATCAAAGACAAATGAATATTCTGTTTTTCTCTCGTAATTGTCTTTTGTAATTTTCAATTTCAGCACATTGACATCTGAAGTTGAAAGGCGTAATGTATGTGCCGACTTAGCTTCGACGATGAATACAATGGCAATACAAATAATTCCTACTGCAATTCCCGATGTTTTAATCATTGAACATCGTATTTTTGGTGATGAAAGGGGCTTCTTCTACGAGAGCTTCAACGAAAAAGAATTCCGCGAGGCTACCGGAGTAGCCGACACTTTTGTTCAAGACAATCACTCCCGCTCTGTTAAAAATGTGCTGAGGGGACTCCATTTTCAGGAAGAGAATCCACAAGGAAAGCTAGTACGGGTTTCTGTAGGTTCTGTTTTTGATGTGGCTGTGGATATCCGTCCCGACTCCCCTACTTTTGGACAATGGATCAGCGTGATTCTAGATGATAAAAAAAGACAAAGCTTATGGATTCCAAAGGGACTAGCCCACGGTTTCCTTGTTCTTAGCGATGTCGCGGAATTCCTATACAAAACGACAGATTACTATAACCCTAAAGCTGAAAAAACTTTGCGTTGGGACGATCCGTATCTCAATATTACCTGGCCCATTGAAGGCCTGCCCAGCTTATCTGCCAAAGATTCCGTGGGAATGTCATTCAGTGAGATCGAGGCTCTACGATGAAGAGGATCTTATTAATCGGCAAAAACGGTCAGATCGGCTGGGAACTGCACCGCACTTTATCTGCATTAGGGGAAGTCTTCGCTACGGATTATGATACGCTCGACCTAAAAGATGCAGCAACGATACGTGCTACAGTACAGAAAGTGCGTCCGCACATCATTGTAAATGCAGGGGCTTATACCTCTGTAGATAAAGCTGAAAGTGAGTTAGACCTTAACAATGCCGTCAATTCCAAAGGACCGGCCATTTTAGCTGACGAAGCCCGCAAAAGCGGGGCTATCCTTGTTCACTTTTCGACCGACTATATCTTTGATGGCACTGCCCAAATTCCCTATTCCGAAACAGCGGCTTCGAAACCTTTAAGTGCCTATGGCTCTGCTAAGCTGCAAGGTGAACTTGCTATTGTAAACTCCGGCTGCAAATACCTTATCTTCCGCACAAGCTGGATTTATTCAAACCGCGGTAAAAACTTCCTTTTGACAATGCTCAGCCTGGCCCAAACCAAGCCGATCATTTCAGTTGTCAATGATCAAATCGGCGCCCCTACGTGGGCACGTTCTGTAGCTGAGGGTACTGCTTTAGCTTTACATCAGGTCATGTACACAAATAAGGAAGAAAAATGGGGCACTTATAATATGTCCTGCGCAGGCAAAACAACATGGTACGAATTCACACAGGAAATTTTCCGCCTTTGCCCTAATCCTCAGGTAGAAATCCAACCTATACCGACAACGCAATATCCTACTCCGGCAAAAAGGCCTGCTTTTAGCCTCCTGGACAACCAAAAGATCCTCAATACATTCAATATTTCACTTCCGCATTGGAAGCAAGCGTTAGAGCTATGTTTACAAGAAAGGACGACCGTATGAAGGGCATTATCCTCGCAGGAGGGAGCGGCACACGCTTGCATCCCCTCACTATAAGCGTCTCTAAACAACTACTGCCGGTTTATAATAAGCCGATGATCTACTATCCCCTCTCGACACTTTTACTGGCAGGCATACGGGATATTTTGATCATTACTACTCCCCATGATCAGGCAGGCTTCAAAAAACTTTTGGGCGACGGTTCTTCCCTTGGAGTGAAATTCACCTACGCTATTCAAGATCAGCCAAATGGACTTGCCGAGGCTTTTATCATCGGAGAGGACTTCATTGGTAAAGATAATGTGTGCCTGATTCTTGGAGACAATATCTTCCACGGCAATCAAATGGTTGAATTGCTTAAGAGCGCTGTGCAGCGTAAAGAAGGGGCTACTATTTTTGGTTATGAGGTGAAAAATCCCCAAAGATATGGCGTAGTAGAAGTAGATGATAGACTGCAACCCATTGACATTGTCGAAAAACCTACTCAACCTAAGTCTAACATTGCTGTGACAGGCCTTTATTTCTTTGACAATCAAGTTGTGGAAATAGCTAAAAACTTGAAACCTTCCCTCCGCGGAGAACTGGAGATCACTGACGTAAACCGTGAATACATCAAACGTAAGCAAATCCACCTTGCTCTAATGGGCAGGGGCTATGCTTGGTTAGATGCCGGAACATATTCTAGCTTAATGCAAGCAAGCCAGTTTGTCGAAGTATTGGAAGAGCGCGAAGGCAGCTGTATTGCCTCGATTGAAGAAGCAGCTTTCCTCCAAGGATTCATTACTGCAAAACAACTTCAAGCGCTGGGAGAGAAACTAGGCAAAAGCCCTTATGGCAACTATCTGATTGAAGTGGCAAAACGAAGTGAAAATAGCTCGTTGAGGTATTCTTATGCCGGCTGAAAGAAATCCTAAAAACATCCTTGTCACCGGCGGAGCAGGCTTCATCGGATCAGCGCTTATCCGTCACTTGCTACAAAAAGTTCCTGAATTCGAGGGACACATCGTTAATTTGGATGCCCTGACCTATGCAGGCAACCTAGAAAACCTAAATTCTGTCGCTGAAAACCCTCGATATAAGTTTGTACACGGCGATATCCGCAACGCTAAACTCGTGGAAGAAGTTTGCGGGCTCCACTCTATTGACACGATCATACACCTGGCTGCAGAAAGCCATGTTGACCGCAGCATCCACAATCCGCAAGCTTTTCTAGAAACGAATATTCTAGGAACATTCTCGCTTTTAGAAATTGTACGTAAAAGACCTCACATCCACTTCCACCATGTTTCTACAGATGAGGTTTACGGTTGTTTAGGCGATACAGGCCTCTTTTCAGAGGCAACACCTTACCACCCCAACTCCCCTTATTCTGCTTCCAAAGCTGCTTCCGACCATCTAGTAAGAGCCTATGCGGTGACTTACAACCTCTCTACCTGCATATCGAATTGCAGCAATAACTATGGCCCTTACCAATTCCCTGAAAAGCTCATTCCCTTGATGATTTTAAACTGTCTGCAAGGGAAATCCTTGCCTGTTTATGGGAAGGGCCATAATGTACGTGACTGGTTATACGTTGATGATCATGCCGCTGCCCTATGGCTGCTGCTTACTTCTGGACGCAGAGGTGAAACATACAATATTGGCGGAAATGCCGAACGGCGCAATATGGATATCATCCACCATATTCTAAAACTCGTCGCAAAAATGACCGATGCTCCTGAAGATAAACTTCTACAGTTGATTACCTATGTCCCCGACCGACCCGGACATGATTACCGCTACGCCATCGACAGTTCGAAAATTCATCAGGAACTAGGTTGGGAACCTGCCCACTCCTTCAATAAAGGATTGGAAGAAACTGTGGCGTGGTACTTAAATAATAGGGAATGGTCTGAGCATGTCCAGTCCGGAAGCTACCGCCAATGGATTGAAAAGAACTACGCTCAAAGAGGGTGAAGAATTGAAAGCACAAGAGCCTATATTGCCTGCTCCTACTATCATCACAGCGGGCGAAATGTCTTTTAAGAAGTATATTAACGACTTACTTGATCATAGGCAGCTGCTTCGATTCTTTATTTGGCGCGATATAGTGGTGCGTTATAAACAGGCAGTGCTCGGCATCGCATGGGTAGTGATAAAACCATTACTTACAATGCTGCTGTTTACTTTGATTTTCGGCCTGATTGCCCGCTTCCCTTCAGAAAATGTTAGTTATCCCCTCTTTGTACTGGCAGGTATGCTGCCTTGGCAATATTTTGCCAACTGCTCAGCCGACTGCTGCTCTGCGTTGCTAAACAATAGCCAACTGATAACTAAAGCTTATTTTCCACGTGTCATCCTGCCCTTAAGCATGATTTCAGCACAAATTGTCGACATGGCCGTCAATCTGGTGATTTTCCTCCTGCTGATCCCCTTTTTAGGTTCTTTTCCTCCTCTTATCAATCTGGCAACACTCCCCCTCCTAACTCTTTGGACATATATCCTTTCTGTGGGCGCAGGCCTTTGGCTGGCTCCCCTGACTGTCAAATACCGCGACGTCAGGTTTTTAATGGCTTTCGTCATCCAATTTGGAATGTTCCTATCCCCCGTTGGCTACGGAACTTTCATAATCCCTTCCAAATGGCTCTGGCTCTATTCATTGAATCCGCTAGTCGGGTTGATTGATGCTTTCCGCTGGTCTTTGCTGGGACAATCACATCCGTATATCCTCTGGACTGTATCTTACGCGTTAGGTGCCACATTGCTCCTTTTCGTTACAGGCCTAAAATATTTTAAACGTACAGAAGAAGAACTTGTAGACCTACTATAATGAAACCATTAATCGAAGTCCGTAATATTTCAAAGAAATTCATCCTCGAGCATAAGGTTGGAAGGCCCCAAACTCTGAAGGAAGCCTTTACGGGGTCTTTGAAAAAATGGTTGAAAAAAACTCCAAAACCTTCTTCAGAAGAATTCTGGGCCTTGAAGGATGTCTCTTTCAGCATCCATAAAGGCGAAAGATTAGGCATCATAGGACAGAATGGGGCCGGAAAATCTACCCTTCTAAAAATTTTAGCACGCATTCAATCCCCGACGGAGGGGTCTATCACTTTAACAGGAAAGATCGCCAGCTTGCTGGAAGTGGGTACGGGATTTCATCCCGACCTTACGGGCCGTGAAAATATCTTTCTTAACGGCACTATCTTAGGCATGTCTGAAAAGGAAATTACGGAGAGATTCGATGAGATTGTCGCTTTTGCCGGCATAGAGAAATTTCTGGATACTCCTGTCAAAAAATACTCCAGCGGAATGTATGCACGCTTAGGCTTTTCTATCGCAGCCCATATTGATCCTGATATTCTAATAGTCGATGAAGTCCTTTCCGTAGGTGACCTGCAGTTTCAGGAAAAATGCCTAAAAAAATTGGATGCGATGAGCGGAGAAGGTAAAACCATCCTTTTCGTCAGCCACAACATCAATGCCATTATGGCAGTATGTGATAAAGGCCTCTACCTTAAGAATGGACAAGTCCTAGCTCAAGGCAATATTGAAACGTGCGTGAGTGCCTATCTTCAAACTGTGCATAGTCCCCAAACTTTCTGGCAGGGAGAAGCCGGGGATAAAACCCTGCTTATGCGCAAATTCGGCATAAATTCTCTAGACGACAAGCAATACATCCGCCAAGGTGAAATAATCGATGTAGTCCTGAATTTGGATATTCTCCAGCCTGCACCCGGAATGATTATCGGTTTCGACATTATCAATCATTACGGAACAGTCCTTGCAAGCGCACGCACAACCGACAAGCCGGATTTGCATGCTTTGCTGGAAAATAAAGGCTCATACTCTCTTAAACTTAATTTGGATACGCTTCCTCTACGCCAAGGACAATACCGTCTCAATGCTTTCGCTATGATCCATAATGAACGCTATATCCCGCTAGAAGCTGTATCTATCCAACTTTCTATCTATCCTCCGGCGGACGACCCCCGTTTTCTACATCCGCACAGCTGTGAAGGACTTTTCTTAAGTAATCAATGGGAATTGACACCCCATCAAGGAGTATAATTATGGCTAAAATCCTCCTCTACTGTTTAGACAAGGTCGGACAAACTATGGCTGGACCGGCAATCCGCTATTGGGAAATGGCCAAAGTATTATCGCGGCAGCATACTGTTTCCCTGATGACCTATGCCAAAACAGATATTGCAGCGGAAAACTTCACTCTCCTTCATTCGGGAGAAATTTCTCTCAGAAAAGCCGTAAGTGAACATGATATTGTCATCACACAATCCATTTCCCCTAATATGGCTTGGAATGCGAAAAAAGCCGGGACAAAGCTTATCCTTGATGCATACGATCCGATGCCTTTAGAAAATCTTGAGATTTTTAAGCATCAAACCCTGTCTGTAAGAAATATTAAACACGCTAGCATCTGCAAACAGTTTACATTTGATTTTACTATGGCCGATGCTGTCATCTGTGCAAACCAACGACAGCATGACCTTTGGATGGGACTTCTCCTCTCTTTAGGTAGAATAACACCTGAATTATATGACTCCATGCCTTCTCTTGAAGGACTGCTCAGCATAGTCCCCCTAGGCCTTAGCAGCACTCCCCCTAAAAAAACAGGACCGGGTTTAAGAGAAAAATTCAATATCCCCTCAAATGCCAAAGTGCTTTTATGGGGCGGCGGCATCTGGAATTGGTTTGACCCTATCACGCTACTGCATGCTATGGCGCATATTAGTCAGGAAAGGAACGACGTCCATCTAGTCTTTATGGGAATAAAACACCCTAACGACGCTATTCCTGAAATGGAGATGTGCCGCGAAACGATCCATCTCGCTAAAAAACTTAACCTTCTAGATAACTGTGTACACATCAATTACGGATGGGTTCCCTACGAGGAAAGACAAAATTACCTTCTAGATGCTGATATTGGCGTTTCCACCCATTTTGATACGCTGGAGACCCAGTTCAGCTTTAGAACGCGTATGCTAGACTACCTATGGGCCGGACTGCCTATCGTTGCTTCCTGCGGCGACTCTTTTGGAGATCTGATAAGCTCGCAAAACCTAGGCATTACAGTGCCCTATCAAGATAGCGTCAAATTAGCGGCTGCTATCACTACCCTTTGCGACCAACCTGCGATGATGCAGGATATGCGCCGCAATATTGCGGCTTTACGCCCCAGCTTTGAATGGCAAAATGTTGTCGCACCTCTGGAATTGATGATCCAGCGCCTAGGCAAGCAACAGCCCCAATGGTCCCTTAATCTGGCTGGGCAGGTGCTAGCAGAAACTTGGCGTACTCAGGGGCCCAAACGCATCTTCAACTATGCATGGACAAGGGTCATGTGCCGTTTTTCACCCCCAAAGGAAGCATAGATGAGCCAGCCAAGTATTGAGATCTTGTTAGCGGTTTATAATGGGGGCTTGTTCCTGCCCAGACAGCTCGCCTCTATAGCAGCCCAAACTTACCCGAATTGGACTATCCTAGCCCGCGATGACGGCTCCACTGACGACAGTATGGCTATACTGGAAGAATTTGCTATCCGTCATCCTGGTAAGATGAAGATTATACGTTCTAACAAAAATCTAGGGGTCATTGGTAACTTTGATGCACTGATCCAAGCTTCCAGCGCTCCCTATCTCAGCTTCTGCGATCAAGATGATATATGGGACTTTGATAAGCTGGAAATCAGTTTGCAAAAGATGCAAGAAATGGAAAAAGGCCTGCCTAAAGAGATCCCCTTGCTTGTTCACTCTGATCTCAGGCTAGCTGATGATCACAATCGCCTTATCCATCCTTCTTATTGGAATTTCACACGAATTTTCCCTAGCAAAACAACGACATTGAACCGCCTCTTGGCGCAAAATGTAGTGACAGGCTGCGCGATGTTTTGCAATAGAGCCTTGGTTATGCAGGCTTCACCCCTGCCGAAAGAAGCTTTAATGCACGATTGGTGGATCGCCCTGGTAGCTGCGGGAATAGGAAAAATTGGGGTTATCGATAAGCAAACTTTATCCTACAGACAGCATGAAAATAATACCTTGGGAGCAATAAAATTCGGGACAATGGAACACATTCGCGCTTCCATGGATCGTATCAAAGAGCTCTCAGAAAAGAAACAACTCCAAGCTAAGACTTTTAAGCAGAGGTATTACAACCTCCTGAATCCAAAAGATCAAGAAGTTTTAGACATCTACTTAAGTTTAAATACTATGGGTTTCATTCGCAGCCGGTGGAATATTTTGCGTCACGGGTTGTGGAAACAAGGGCTATTGCGTCAATTAGCTGCATTAGCCTATGTAAAGCAGCCGTAGCTAAAAACGACGTCCACAATGACCCGCTTTCCTGCCATTGATAGGTTAAGCGTTCTTTTGTAATCAATATCCCTGACTAAATCTATAAATATCAGATTTCTTTCCAAATTCCATTTAATTTTTGCTGATTCTTCAGTAATTTATTAATTTTTATTACCACATTCTTTAATCTCTCTTAACAATAAAGTAGTAAAATTTAGTTAAATAAACAATATTACCAAAGTAAATATGAGAACAGTACACGCCGTTTCTGTGTTGAAGGAGTGGAATGATAAAAGGTCTTCCTCTATGGAGACCACAGAAACAACAGCTAAAAATGATTCTAAACAGAACGACAAGCGTACCGTTTTACTCAATAAACTTTCTGAAATTTTTGTCCCTAGTCTATTTGGAAGCAACTTTTTCAGCTCTGGGATTGTAGACCGTAAGAGCCTTATGGGCCGTATTACAGTCTATTTAAGCCAAAGAGATTCTTATCAAGAGAAAAAAGAGAAAATTGCACATGTTTTTGAAGATGCCATCAAAACTTTAAAGGCTTCCAAAGAAACTATTCCTTTAGAACTTTTTCCGGTAATGGCCGAAATTGATTATGCTTTAAATGCAGACCTCCATGTGGCCCCTCTTGTGCAACTACCTGAAAATGAATCACTTGAAGAAATCAAGCAAACTTTTTCTCAAAAGACCATGGCTGCACAACAAGAATGCTATAACAACTCCATATTACGATGCATTCCTCCTACAGCAGCGAATAGCGCCCCACGTGTTACAAACGAAAATTTCCTTTCTATCTTCAAAGGTAAAGTAACAAGCGAGTCTTTGAATTATATTCTTAGTTTTATTCAGGATAATACTCCTTTCTTTTCTCCTGAAGATAAATACTTTAGTAAATTTACTCTAATCGCGGACGGTATCCAGTTTATCTCGGCCGCTACGAAAAAATTTCTTGATAATCAGACAACTGTATCCGATATCTCTAAAGAAAGCCTTGAAAAAATCAAGAAGCTGCAGCCTGGTCATAGATGGATGCTTTGCGGGGCTTATGGCCAACGTGTTGAATCAATTCAAACAGCCTTCGAAGTTTTAAAGCTGCTTCCTCAAGATGCAAAGGACTACCTGCCGCATCCTTTTCCAGCTATCCTAAGTGGAGAAAAATTTCCCGAACCTCAAGAGTTTGCTGAAAAAGCTTTGCATGAAGCCATCACAGAAATACAAAACCTTTTCCCTGACATAAAAAATGTTATAGGCTTTAAAGGAATTGATGCCTTTTTCGAAGATGACAAAAGAGCACTCCCTAACATCCTCTCTTATATTCTTCCTTCGATTGTTGATAAAACACATAAAGAAGGCTTACTAAAACTTATCTCCGCCTTTGTTCCTAATGAAACTGCCAGTGATTTGATCGACTGGATTGGCGCTAATCGCAATGCATTACTTAATCCTAATCAAAGAGAGCTGAAACGTCGTGAACTAGAAAGAAAAATTTCTGAAGAGTTTCTTAAAGACCCGTGCGCAAAATTGATGAAGGGATTGGACGCTTGGCTTTTTAGCACGGTCAACTCTTTACAGAAAAATATGCCCGCAGAGCTGATGGAATTCATCGGTATCGATAGTTTCTTAGCTTCAGGGGCTATGTGGATTGAATTCGAACGTCTAGAGAACGGGAAGTTAGCTCTTCTCATTCATGCGTCCGGACCCGCCATGAACAAACATCCCCTGTTCTTCGGGACACAGATAGAGTGGCCTTTACGTATAAACAACGTAGACCCGGCCAAAGTCGACGAGAACTTTCTACAGCAGATCCTTTTCCATACCTTAGAACCTTTAAAAAGCAGCCAAGCTGTTTCTAAAGCAGAAAATATCTATTCCGGTCCACTGAAACACTTGGGTGGCCAAAGCAGTGCGCCTCCACAGAATACAAGTTCAAACCTTGATCTTAATATCGTTAAAGGAGTGGCCACCTCTCTTTTTTTAGATGGTGTTACAGCTGAAACTTTACCTGCCGGGATCCGTTTGCATACCGAATTGGATGTTGCCTTAGCTTCAATGGTCAACCCTGCGGCACCTCTTCCTTTAGTACAATTTCACTTACGTTTAAAAACATTTCTAGAATACACCCAGCAGTTTCTTACCGGGCCGCAGCAAACTTTGCAGATTAAAGATGCTACTGTAGGCGCTAACTTAGAGATGGCTATCAAAGCATTGATATCCGAAGCGAACAAGATCGAAGAAAATGGACAGCTAATAATAGGTTTGAACGCTGCTGCTGATGAAATTAACGAGGCGATAGAAAATTGCAGGAAATCGGAAGAAGCTAAAAACTTTATTGAGACTGACCACGCTTTGCAAATTCCAAAGAAGATCTTAGATGCAATCCAAAACTTGTTCCAATCCCAGGGTTTAGACACTCAAGTTATCGCAAAAACTAAAGGTTTGCTTTGCATGTTCCTAGGCGAGGATGCTGAAGAGATCATTGATTCACTTACAGATGCACTTCAGAAACATAAAAATGTTTCTGGCACAGAAAATACTGTCCCTTTGAGTAAAAAAGGCTTTCTGAAAACGGTGATTGAAAGCATTTACACATACGTAGCTATGAGTGCTCTGGAATTAGCCTGGATGTTCCATCAGTTTAGCGTAGGGACAACGCCTTCTATCTTGCTACTTCGTTGGGGTAACTGGGGCATACAGAAGATCTTACCCGCTCCTTTGTATAACTGGTACAAAACCGTTATCAGCTCCTTAACAATGAAAATCTCCAAAATCATCCTCTATTTCATCCTTAGAGTTCTGTTCTTCTCGGGAGATGAGATGGAGAAGTTGGAAACCTACTCACACCAACTAAAACATATTATCAAAGTCTGGGCTAAAACACTGAATTCATCTCAGAAAATTGAATTCACTTTCGATCCTAAAATCAAATCTGAAGGAGATTTCAATCTCCATTTAAATAAATCACCTCTTGCCCTTAATTCTGCAAAAGTTAGCTTTAATGGTATTGCTATCCAACCAAACACCGGATCTGGATTAAATTTTCCTTTAGTGAACAACAAGAACTTTGATCATTACATCCCCTTAATTAACTTCGCTGAATCTGTGGCTATTCCTAAAGCAGGTGAAAAAGATGTATGGGATACGATTGAGAACCCGGAATTGTATCTTGATAAGTTCTCTAATCTTGCTACACAGTTATATAACAACATCGTCCATTTCCAAGAATCACCTGATCTTGTCAGCAGATCTATCGTAGCGATGTATAGCACGCTAGCGATCACGGAGAAATTGGCTAAGCGCTGCAATAAAGACATCTCCGAATTACCTGTAAACATTTATCCTTTCCTGGCTTTTGTAAAAAGCCATGGTCATACACTTAAAACACCGATTCTTCAGGACAGAGTGCGCCAAATCTGTGCATATTTCATCCCGAATGTAAACCTTGACACACTATCCGACGACCCGCTTAGCGACCCTGCAATTGTTAGCGCTATGGAAAAATGTCTTTTTGATTACTCTAAAGCGCATAATTTCACTTATATCCTTAGTTCCAACCACTTGCCTGAAACACGTTACTTAAATAGTTTGCTTTCAGATAAGAATATAGACACCAAATTGGCGGCAGTCGGTGTAAGCGTAAAGACACCACACCGTATGAAACTAGGTGTTTTACTTGAGGAAAGCCTAGTTTTCACTCGTACTGAAGAACTCGTCCCTGCTGCTTTCCGTCATTTAAAACTGCATACTCTCCTAGCAAACCGTATGGTTACCCACTTAGGCAGTATTGCTGATAAAAGCCAGTTTAAGGCTGCTAATGTTAAGACAGCTGCTCCACAGAACTACGATTTCAATTTTGATGAGAAAGCCTTTTATCAAAGAGCTCTCTCGAATATGAAGTCGTTATTGGATAAACCTACGGATCATCCGCTCATATGTAATCTTTTACCTTCCAAGAATAATTACTTTTTCACTGCCCCTGCAGCATGGAATACTTTTATTCGTGGAGTTCTGACACAGTCAGAAATTATCGCCGCTGAAAAAGGCCGCATTGATGTAAGTACAACGAACAGTGCATTAGCCATAGAAATTTCAAAAGGATTAGAAAACGTTTTTGTCGAAAGAGACGATATCATTTTAAGAGCACTTGACTTCTTGGATAAGTATCTACATCAGCTTACCGACAATAACGATGTCTTGATGAAAATCTTTGACAGTGCTTTCTTAGGCTTTGGAAACTTAGAAAAACAACTTCAAGCGTCCCCTCAAGTTGCTGCAGCAATCATCGCCTTCTTAAATCAGAAAATCCCCGCATTGATAGCCAATAAACAGCAGCATCATGCGCTCTGGTTGATAAAATTAGGAATGCACCTTAAGCCTTTTATCCATAAATCAGCTCCCCAGTTCTGCAAGGATTTTCCTGATTTTAATCGCAATATCGACCAGATCATCCAAGAAGAGCAGGCAGAATTTGCCCCCTCCAACTGCTACTCTCAGGTGTTAGGTTATGCACTCCAATTAAAGGCTTTAACTTACCCTAAAGATCCTAATCATCTCGATAACGAAGAGCAGCGCCAATTGGCCGGTCTAGCTATTACACGCGCATTTTTCTTTCATGCAGAAAACGGTTCTGAAGCAAAAGAATACCAACTGACACCTGAGTTCAGGGAATTATACCGCTTCTGGCTCCCCACGATTACTAAAATGTGCAAAGACAATCCTCCATATACCAGCTCTTTGTCCACACATTTATTAAGAGACCGCCATTTATCGATGAGTGCTTTTGCTTCCCAATCCCAAATTACCTGGCAAAGTGATTATCAGTTTACAATCCAACATAGTGGAGTCCCTTTTTCCATCAATCTGCAAACAGCTTATTTAGACGGTCCTATTACTACCTGTCTGGGCACCTACTTCCGCGTTCGTGAAAAAGTGATGGAAATCTGTCCATCTGAGCGTTATCTTGTGCTTAAGGCGGATGGTACCTTTTCGACTACAAAGGGATATACCGTCACTTTTAGTCCTGAAAACGATGAGATCACCATCGATCGGAAAATTGATGTGAATGCGCTGATGAGCGAGAAAAAAAGTCGCACTTCACGCGATTTAAGAAAATTCATTTACATCAGCACTCCTGAAATCTCTAAACATCTTTTGCCATTTGTCCAAGGCGATGCCGCTGAACTCGGCAAAGCCAAATTCTGGATTGAAGACACAAGAGAAGCTATCAAGAAAATTTACGTTGAATTCGAGAATACCCCCCCTCTTTTATTAGAAACGAAATCCACTTCTGAAGGAAACGCCATCCTCGAAATCTGCCATATCCTCGAAATCCACCATAAAAGAAAAGAATACAAGATTGTTCCTAATAAGCAATTTGCACATATTCTTTTCCCTCTGACACGTTTTTGTCCTAACAACAAAATGTTCTGCTTTACCAGCAAGTTGAAAAACCAGCTAAGCAAGATATTCTTGGAACCTTTCAACTTAACATTCAATATTGTTGAGCAAAATGGCCAGGAGCTTGCCGAATCTGTACAGCAGCCCGGATTCCACTTAGCAGCTCAGCAGATCCACCCTTCACTACATGGAATGCCTTCTTACCTGCTGCTAAAGAACAATAATAATGATGCTAGAGTATTAATTCCTGAAGGCCAGTGGATCTCTTCCTACGCCACTACTATTATCCCAAAAGTAGGGGTTCATGGATCTCTTGCTCGTGTGTTAGAAAGATGGTTCGGAAGTATCCAACAGACAAAGTCTACTGAGACCCAAAAGATCTACTCCTTTGACATCAATAAAAATGGATTGCTAGTCAGTGAAGATCCTGAATCCATGATGTATCTTATCTGTCTTTACCTGTTGCAAAACAAGGGTGAACTAGCTGAGAAAACATGCCTGGAAATGCTCAGGGTCATAAAGCTTAAAAAAGAGAAGATTGATCTTTCCCGCTTGTTGTTCATGTTTTCATTGGTCCCTTCTCATAATACAAACATCTCCCGTATGCGCCGCCGCATTGTTGCTGCGATTGAAGAAAATAATGCAATGTATGCCGGTTTGGAGAAGCCTACACAAGCCGGTCAAGAACGACAATTGAAAAATATCAATGTCATCTCACAATCCATGGTGCATTTGAATGCTTGCAAAGAAGATTTGGAAGCTAATTTTAACGAGAAAGAAAAACGCTTTAAACTTACTGATGACGAAGAATTAAGACTCTTCAATCGTTTTAATACTCTCGCTGAAGATCTCATTAGAAATGGCTGCGGTCTCCCGCCTTCTCTCCTTGGTGTTATTGACCAAATGGGATGGAATGCAACATCCAGTGTTTTCATGCTCCCAAGCCACCTGTCTAGCCGCTATGAGAAACTCACCAATAAATTGGATAAAACCAAAACACGTTCTCTCAAAGCCAAAGGGTTATTGACAGAATACGTTAGAACATCTTCCAGTTATTCAAGCGTCAATGTCGTCGAAGTTCCTAACACACTTGGATTGATAGGAAAATTGGCGTCAGCAGGCGTTAGTCTGGCTAAAGGGCTGTACACTGAGCATACAATCGGCATCCGCGGCCTCGATGTTCCTTCTCTTGCAGCACAGATGCAGGCTCCTCAGAACAATCCTCCCTTGGATAAAGTAGACGAATTCATCGCTAATGTCATTCCACTATTCGCCAGCTACTACGCCATCGCATTCGGCTACGGTACAACAGAACAGTCCGAGAAATTAACAGAAATGCTCCAACTTGCTAAAGGGGGAAGATGCGGACAAACAGGGAAGCTCATTGAATTCTTAAGTTACATTAATAAAACTACTTTTGTTGCAGACATCCCTCAGCTCCTAAACGAAATACTGGCACAAACCAATACAACTCTAAAAACTCAAAAACTTAACGAGTTTTTAAACAACTTGAACTCTCAATCTATCAATTACAATAATACTGCAAGCCTCTTCAGTTCATTAGGTACAATATCTCTTGATAAGGTATACGGTAGCTTCCTATCCGCTTTGAGTGGTGTTACGACATACAATACCCTCTTTAACTTAGGTGCACATGGCGTAAGTAAAGCGTATAATATGGCTAAAAATGCCGTTGAAGATAAGACTCCGCTAGTTCAACCTTATATGGATCCTTCGTATGCCGGATTAAATAACATAGATGCCTTTGTGGATGGTGCATTGAGCAGTATATTTGACATAGGCTTTGTAGAAGTAGACGATAGCAACGTGCAATTACAAATCGAAGACTTTAAAGATGCTGAAGAGATTAACTTAAGCTTGAAGAAATTTTATGAGCGAAAAGGCGACAGCAATAAAAAAATCGAATGCAAAGGCATTACAGCCCTTTGCAACATGCAGTTGGCATTAGGCTCCTTCCATGGAATGCTCCAGGACAAATGTGAAAAAGACATCAAAAACCTATTGGAAATTATTAATGCAAGACGTCCTCAGGATAAATACACCTTACAAAGCTTAAAAAAAGCACTTTTGCATGATCAGTGGGCTAAAATCGGCATCGAGTTAGGCTTTACACAAGAAGAAATGGCCCAAATTGAAAAAGCTGTGGTGGCTTATCTTGCTATGGCAACACGTGCAGCTCAAATCGGCCGCATCCTAGAAAACTTTAAAAAGCTCTCTTATACAGATCTCAAGAATAACCCGATGGAGTTCATCGAAACCTTGGAAGCGATCTCTGTAGAGATCAAAGCTAAGCGTGCCTATAACTTTGCCGAAGTTCCTAAGCGCCTCGCATTGCGTTACATGATCTTCGAATTCTACACCAATACGATGATATGGGATGTGCAGGCAGATCCATTAACAGAAATGCTTAAGACGAAAGAAGGAAATATCTTCTTGGTTATGTTGATGTCATTAGGCAAAACCTTTCAAATGATCCCCGTGAATGACTCTGAACTTGCAGATGGCGAGAACATCGTATTCAACGTTTTCACCGATGGCTTAAAAGAAACCAACGCACGCCAAGTCAGCCAACAAGGCCACACCATTTTTGATCAGTCCGCCAACAATATGCCGGTTTCCCGCCAGACTATGCGTAACATTAAACAGCAGGAAGCTGTGAATTTGATGCTAGCTAGAGCCCAAAGCAACCGCGAAATAGTAAATATCGTTCCTTCAGAAGCACAATCCTTAGATGCAAACCTAATGGATTTGGTGTATTACGCCAAACGTTCCGGCAAAAATGATTTAACCCTGTTCCTTTCTCAAGTACACCATAAAATGGCCTTGATGACTTTAAGGACAAAAGGTGTAGCGATACAAGACGAAGCCCACATTCAGTATGATCCGAAAGAGGGGGAACTCAATCACCCTATCGGCGAAGAGAAATCTATCGAAGAAAGCTACCAAAATGTGATGGAAGAGTGCATGCGCCAACTAGTCATGAATTCCGAAATCCTGGATAAAATCCGCTCGAACTCCTTAGAAGATCTTACTAAGACAGAATATTTGACAACGATCGCTAAAGAAGCAGCCCAGAGATTGACCACCAATCCATTATTCAAGCTCCATGATGACACTGAAAAGAAGGCATTTGTTGAATATGTTACGGCAGAATCCAAGGAGATCCCCGCCATACTGCGCAACAAATCCTCTTATGAACAAATCTGTATGGCTAAGGGCGTTTTATCCATACTTGTCCCTTATCTGATGGATCTGAACATCTACGTTGACTATGCGATTGTGGGCAAAAGTGCTTCTCCTCATTCCGGAAACATGAATCCGCATGCCGGGTACGACATACAGATCCCGTATGAAAAAGCCATCAAAACATATGTTTCCTACTTGAACAAAGGCCTCTCAGAAAAAGAAGCCGATGATCTGCGTATTAAGCTTTTCAAAGGCGCACGCAAAGAAATGCAAAGCCGTTCGCGTACATTCAAAAAAACTCACTTCTATAATAAGCTAACGATCATTTTGAAAGACGATCCTGAACTATTGGCAAAAATTAGCGAAAAGAACACACCATTAATCGAGAGTCAGATCACTGCAGCACTGCAAAACAATCCTGAAGCGATCTTCCAATTCATCCGACTTTTCGGCTACCGCGAGATGAAATACTGGCCACGTTGCAACCGCATTAACAACCAGAATTTCCCCTCCTTATGGAAACGCGTTATCCTGGATACCGGCACGCCTTACAACATCAAATCCTGCCCTGATAATCTCAAAGTGATTGAAGATCCGGCGACTACAGGGGAAGCAGCACATATTATATCCACCAATTGTATTGACGATACACTGATATTAGATGCGAAAACCCCGGCAGGCATTTTAGAGAATGCCCTAGCCATGTCATTTATGACGTCTGAATTCAGTATGCTGACTGATGGTAATGCCGTACTTAAAGGCTTGAGCAATACTTTCGTAGCAGATGTCATGGATGAACATTGCGCAAGCAATCGTCCCGACATCAAAGCCATCGTTTATTTTACAACCTTAGAGGGTAAAGACCAGCTAGTGTATCGCGAAATCGGTTCTAAAACACCGAAGCCTTTTGATCAATGCAAACTCAAGCCTAAAGAATACCTGACATATATCGATGAAAACCACGACTTTGGAACGAACGTAGAACAATATCGCAGCCAGTTGATCCTGTACAAGAAACAGCCCTTATTCCGCGTATTCCAACAAGCATTCCGTACAAGAGACATTAAGGTAGTGTTCAAACTTTTGATGTCAGGTGAATTTGAAGAGCTCGCTAAATTCTGCACGAATAAAAAGCAAATCCGCTTTGCCATGACACATGAAACAGCACAACGCTTAAGTCCTGCCGATTCAAAACCAAACTTGAGAACTATTCTTGAAGATGCTCGTCAGAGTCAAAAAGACATGATTTTGAAGTCTTACTATATTAGCTACCGCAAGAAATTACATAACGTCATTCGCGAAGCTATCAAAGACAAAGGTATTTTCGCAAAATCTGCACTGCTAGAGTGGTCCACTATTGCTAATGACATCAACCGAATGAATGAAATCTTTGCCGATTTCGAAGACTTCCTGATTCCAATCGTTGAAGACAAACCTAGCGCTCTTTTTGGTAAAATCGAAGAGGAAATGGCTACAAAGCTTGTCATCGAACTTGCTAAGAAAGAATTGTATGCCGTGATCGCAAAGAGCAAGCATTTCTCCACCACAGAAAAAATTAAAATCCAAGAAGCTTTAGACGGCGTATTGGTACCCCCCATGCCGGCAAAGGTCCTCGTTTACAAAGATGGCAACAATATCGATATCAATACCCAGGATATCCTAGGTGCACAGACAATGGTTCAGGCTGTATTGGAAAATGAAATGGATATCGACCAAGCGCAGCAAGCAAATACTGCTGTCAAAACTATAGCGAAAGTTCCTAGCCAATTTGTTGAAGCAGAATGGCCCAAAAACTTTGATTACTCTACTTTCAAATGGCTGAACTTCCGTCCAGGAAAAGCACTTGGCAATGTCGAGAAGCTTGTGAACAAAGGCTGGAGCTTCTTAAGCAAGTTTAAAAAAGCGGAAATCCAATTCCCCTCTATCTTCCAATTAAGCGACGGGCTTTCAAATGCCGCTAATCCTGCAGTGAAATTCCTTTCCGGCTTTGTAAACGATAAGCTGTGGTTTACCAACAACTATATTCCACGCATTATGAACAGCTTCTTCGGAGAACCGGTAGATGTGGGCAGCCAGTACCAAAGAGATCTATTCCAAGTCCTAGTCATTGTGAAGGATGGCCAAATATCCTCTGTCGGCTGTTTATCACAACATGAAGCAACATTTTGGAAAGAAGAATCTATAAAACTGAGCTCAGCAATGAAGGACAAGAATATGCGTATGTTTGTGTACGACATCCCTTCACGCACTATCCGAGGTGGTGGCAGTGACATCGATCAGTACTTGCTGCATACCAATAAAGAATTCCTGCAGATGGAAGTTGAGCTTAAGTTCATCAACGGCGACGACACTTACACACCGGAACAAGCAAGATTACTCAAGGAATGGCTAAGCGATAAAGATATCGATGCGATGGAAAAAGCGTTCTACGCAATTCATGCACAGCGTAAAAATGATTCGGCTGCCAAATCTGACATCGAGAATATCTTCTTAGATCTGCGTGAAGTTCCCCTTTTAGCACGCTAAAACCATACGATTAAAAAAGACTGTCAGAACAACATTTGTTCTGACAGTCTTTTTTTACTATTTTGCCGGTCCAAAAAACTTCGTCCACAATACTACAAGCATTTTTTCAAAAAGAGGCGTCTCTTGCATGAGCATTCTATAACGGTGGAGTGTACTGCAACAGTCAATCTTATCTTGCCAAGCTTTTACCTGATCCCTCTCAATCCCTAATGCACAATTATACATGCTAAGCTGCATGAGTATTCTTTCCATAGTGGGAGCAGCCAATATATCTCTGCAAGGCATAGGATGATTGAAAATTTCCGTAACGATTTTTTTGAACTGAAGTGCTTCATGCCTGTATTTCTTAGGATCTGACAAACAAACGTACATGACCTCCCTCAGCATGCGCTGTGCTTGCCTTACCATATCCGAACTTCGTTTCATATGTTTTACCAATTCCTCGGCTAACAGCAGTTTCTGTTGTGGGTTTAAGGGAAGGGTCATCAAACGTTGCAAAAACATGGCCGCTGTAGGATGGAATTTAAAATAGAATGGCTTCGGAGTTGCGCGCATACTTTCATAGGATTGAATAAAACGTGTAATCAGAATATCATCAACCTCAGTCTTCTCCTTTTTCACATGCATATGAATGCTACGTGCTACTTCGATCATCAAAACATTCACCCTTATCTCATAAAAACGGGCAAAATGTCCCACTTTTACATTCCTTGCGATAATAGAGGCTGCCTGCCTACTATTTTCTAAAAGAGCTCTAAGCGTCTCGTCTGCCTTTTCCCAATCTGCACTTAGATCTTTGTACATCCAAATATTCCAAAAAGAGAGCGAAGAATGATATGGATAGAGTTTTAAACCATAATCTTTACACAGTTCTTTGATATCATCAAAAAAGGTAATGACACTGTACAATACTTGATTCGCTCGTTCGTTTCTTACGAAAGGCAACTTTCGAAGTGCTGATCTCATTAAGGCTAGATACATATCTGAAAGGACAAGCGGATCTGAAGTTTTGGGGAAGGCTTGGTGAAATAATGAACCGGGTTCAAAAAGGGCAAAAATTTCTTCCTTATCCTTCATACACTTTAACGCAATCGTCCAACATTCTTTTCGGGGATAAGGCTGCCCTTTGAAGAAATCGTCCGCTTCAGCCTTTTTGAGCATTAAATAGATAGAATTTCTATCGGATTTTTCCAAATATGAAAATAGGCGGAAAAATGCAAGTAATTCAACAACACCTTTCAGAGGATAATTTTGAACAAGTTGAACTAATTTATTGATAGTGCTTCTAGGTTTCTTTAGCTTATTCCAGTGTAAGACACACTCTTTAAGTATTTGTTCAATTTCAATAACTTCAGGTTCGCCAAATGTTTCGATTTCGTATAGGAGGGTTTGCACGCATAAGTCGTATTTTTTCATAGATTTGAGAACATACGATTGCTCAATCCATTTACTTTTAGCTGCAGCTTTAGCTGATGGATGTTTCCCAATAAAATCTTTAATATCTACCGCATTCGCTTCATAGGACAAGGAAGAGTCATTGACACTCCTACGCAAGATTTCAAATAGCTGATCGACTGTTTGTGGAGCTATGGAATATGTTTTGGGTGCATGTGCAAGAATATACCGGAACCAATGCAGCGACTGGGCATATAACTTCATATCAAAACAGCTTAAAAATAGCCTTTCAACGCATTTCCAATGATCGGTTTCTACCGGTGCGTTCAGACCCTTATACTTATCTGCATAAACTGTATGGATTGTCTGCAGCAATGCTGATGGAAGGTGCGCCTCTGCTTTTAATGCGCGTACAATGAAAGGTGCGTGTTCAAGTAATTCATCTCCGGTTGAGCCAAACCAAAGATATAAGTAATGGAATAATCCGATGGTATTCTTGAGGTCAAAATATTTATCCGTCACAGCAAGAAATTCTGTCAGAATAGGTCTATAAATACGACGGATCTCATCTGTCAAAGTGCCTGATTGAAATTGATAGACATATGCAGAGCCTAAAAGCTCCTTATTCAGCATGAGATAATGCTCAGGTGTACTTATAGGAGTATCCTTCTGCTTTAGGATAATGGTCCAGATAAAAGAGAGCAATGGACTGAGGCGTAGCTCGGTCTTAGGCAATAGTTTTTGGGCTATACTACATAATTCAGAGACCAGCTTATACTGGTTCCCTTCTCTGGACAGATCTTGCTGAGGTACCAACAAGCGCTGAATTGCAGAAGTAATAAATTCCCAATCATTCTTAGATAGCTTTCCTCCGAATGGAAAAAGATATTCACTAAAGAACTTCCATAAAAAAGGATCCCAAAAGGGAGCGGGATTTTTTCCTATTCCATTGGCAATGCCCCTTAAGCTTTTGCTATCCCTTTTTTTTATGACTTCCTTAAAAATTCTAATAAATAAATTTTGCCAAAGAGGGGTTGTGGGGACTTTTCCTATCGCGAGTACAAGTTGTTGCGAAGCTTCCAGGAGTTGTCCTAAATTAATCTTATTCAACGTGATTTGATATATTAAATCTGTACTATCGACTTGAAGACCATTCAAAGTGCTATTTAGAAGAGCATTGATCTGTTCTTTAGATACCTTTTTCCCTAAAGCATGGAAATATCTGCTAAAGTCATCAAATAAGTGGGATTTATCTAAGTTATGTTTTTGTGCCAATTCTAATCTTAACCAAAGAGCTTTATCGCCGCCTTTACTGGTCAAAAAGGCCTCATATTGTCCAATAAATTTCGCTCTTACGGAAAGACTAAAATTAGGGTCTTGCACAAGGGCATAGCCCTCCGGAAAAAGTTCCAATGTGGAAAGAATTCCTAGAAGTTTTTCTAACGCATTAATCAAAAATCCATCGACCTTTTCCGGGAGCGCAATGTTAGCTAGGCCTCTGATTTCTTCTGATATAGCTCTTTGTTCTTGAATGTTCTTACGGACAATACACTCGATAATAGCAATAAAGAGAGATTGATCTACATTTCGCCACATCGGTTGAATTGTTGCCCAAAGTCCTAATACAGTCGGAAAATATTCGCTTAGAAACGCTCTGGCCACTCGGCTTGCAGCTTCAACATACTCACCGGATGATAACTGCATTTGGTTCTTTTCCCACATCTTCACCATGGTGGCATAAAGCCCATGCCCAGGCTTATGAAATGACAGCATCAACGCCTGTGCTATATCTATGATGGAAGATTGATTTGGAAAACTCAGCTTGCATTTTGGATAGACAGAAACGATGAGCTCCTTAAACAAAACCATTAACCTATTCTTGGTTGTTGCATCAGGTGACTTGCTGTAAATCTGCGGGAAATTAGCAATTAGAATTTCGAGCAGTTTTTCTGAAGGATCACAGCTATAATAACGCAGTAAGAGAGCATAACAATACCCCTTTAAAGCGATATGGCGCGAATTTAATCCTGTGTTAAGCTCAGAAAAGAGCACACTGTAATCGCTGCCGATAAATTTTCGATCTTTCCAGGCCTGTGTTGTAGGGCCCGCGTTCTTGATCAATGGAAATTCACAAATAACCCGACAGCTTTCTGTGATAACTTCATTCCATCTTTTGATAGATTCTTCATCCGCATATCCATCCAGGATTTTTGTTATTCGGGGAATAATCCCTTCAAATTGAATATCCACAGGAATATATAGTTGAGCTTCAGACGTCTTTAATTGAATTACTCCCACCGGCATTTCATGATCTGACAATACCACAGAGAGCTGATGCCATTCTCGTCCATTCACCGGCTCCCATAGAGCCTGAAGACAGAACATTTGAAGGAACAGCTCCACCTGTATAAAAGATGTAAGTTCATTATGCAGGAGGCCTGATAATAACTTTGGAAATACTGGATTTTCGTGCTTCAACATAGTTGAAAACTGTGGATAAAGGCGTTTCCACAATGTTTCTAGCAGCGTAGCAGGAACTCCGGGAAGCTCAGCGGTTCTGTTCATCTCTTGGATGGCATTTCCTGCAATCAAAGCACACGCTAAGTGGTCTAAGGGCTCGGGATTCAAACTATGGTCATTGATGGAAATGGTTACACTATCTATCGCCATTTCAATTAAGCGCGTAGGGGAAATCTGGTTATTTATATCTTTTGCTTCTTCCATCAAAGCTTTAAAAAGGCTTATCAGGTCTTTCCTGATGCAAAGGAACCTTCCTCTGGAGATATCAAAGATCTTCTTTCCCCATCCCTTTTTTCCACAGCCTTCAGGATCTTCAATCTCACTACAATGCAAGAGACGTCCTAGAAACGCTTTGATAACCCCTTTATTATCTTCACTAAAGGGGGTCCAGTTCCCTGCGGCAAGTTCTTCGGCGCAATCCAATTCTTTAAATATCTTTTCTAGCTCTTCAATCAAGGCAAGTTCATTGATCTTACGGAAACGTTCCGGCGGACCTAATTTTGAAATGCTGGAGCTAAATCCATTTTTACTGTTTCAAAAAGACCTTTTTTTTTCAGAGATGTCGTAATATTCACATCATTTTCGAAGTCTTTTGGTCCTACAGTAACGATTAAAAACTGACTTCCCTGGGGATCTACGCCTTTGTTGTTTTCTTGATTGTAGGGATTGACATCTTTAAAATTTCCAAGACATCGCTCTCTGATCTGGTTTAGATGATAACTGGTTGGCAACATCCGGTTTTTTTTTATGGCAAGAAATCTCACCAAGGCATCTCCGCATAATAATCTTTCCGAGATGCCCGCACGTTTAGCCTCAATTCTCCAATCAATGTCTGCCGGCATGCTGGGAACTCCCCGGAAAATATTCAATCTGCGCACTAATTTTCCAGACCCAGGCACACAATTATCTGCAAAACGCACATAATACTCACTGTTATCTGTGCGGTGGATTGCATCCATTATCCCGCCATCAAATAATATCGTATCATCCTCAGCAAAGGCTTCTTGGGGTGAAACTAATCGCACAAAGGCTATCAGCTCTCCCATGCAATAATTGGAATCTCCTTGCATTTCTCTTATAATAATTTCTAAGGCCATCTTCCATTGCGGTATTCCCCAAGCCGGGACTTTGACTGTAAATGCTTTCGGAAGTGTTTTTCCAGCTCTGTTTACAATACCGTTGCGATAGTAAAGCGCACGCATTTCATCCCAAGGGAATAATACCGGACCATCATAGGGGGGGAGAGGCTTAATGTTTTCCGAAGTTTCTAAAGGAACAACCGGATTGAAGTATTCTCTAATGGGCTGTAGGGTGAGCCTAGATGTCAGGAATTCTAGCATTTTTAGTATTTTGGGAATATTTTTTGATTATAATGGATGATCACAAACAATATGAACAAGCTAAAATAAGGTTTTAGGTACCTGAAGCTTGCCCTAGTATAGTGCTGTGACTTGTGGAGGGCATCTTACACAATATAAACAACTCAACCTTGCGTAACGAAGCAGTATTTTGCCACGAAGTGGCTGCATGATGCTAGCCATGTGTGAATGATCAAAGCGAAGAACGCATTGAAAGGATACCCTCTAGAATCAAGCCACAAAGTGGCGGCAGATTTAAAATTGGTCTAGAATGAATCGTTAATGTCGCCACTTTGTGGCTCAATTGTTTGCTGAATTTTACCATGTGTTCTTCGCTTCGCTCATTCACACATGGCTAACATCATGTAGCCACTTTGTGGC